>DASUXS010000386.1:0-9887 GCA_036377855.1 Moraxellaceae bacterium | reverse complement strand
CGCTGGCCGCAGTGCAATTCCACCTCGCCACGCATCTGCTGTTGCAGGCGCTGGTGCAGGCCGGGGAAACGCGGGAGGAGGGCAGGGGACTGTTCTACCAAGTGCAGATTGAAACGCCGGCCGCCGCCATGCGCGCGCAGGATTTCCCCCAGCATTTCCAGGCCTTCGATGCCGCCGCCCACGACCACCACATCGCGTCCGCCGGGCAGGGCGGCGAGACGGTTGAGGGCATGGCCGGCACGCGCGGCGCTGTCGACTGAACGTGGATGCAGGGCATGGGTGGCGGCGCCGGGCACGCCGAAATCCTGGCTGATGCTGCCGGTGGCGAGGATGAGGGCGTCGTAGTCGCGCCATTCGCCGTGGCTGGTGATGACGCGCTGCTGCAGGCGGTCCACGCCGGCGACTTCGGCACAGAGGAATTCATGGCCCAGGGCATTGAACAGGCTGCGGCGGTCGGTGCGCAGCTGCTCGGCTTGTTTATGCCGGGACAGCAGTTCATGCACATTGGGCAGCCACTGCGCCTGCGGGCCGCTGTCTATCACGGTGACCGTGGCCGCTTCCGGGGCGATGGCCCGGGCGGCGCTGATGCCGGCGAAATTGCCGCCGACGATGACGATCTGGTGCCGCGGGCGGCGTGCCAGGAAGCGGCGGGAAAGCAGGGCCATGCAGGCTCCGGGACTGGTGACGAGGGGGCTGAAGTGCAGACCAGCGCGCAGTTTCCGGCAGTCGTCGGCTGCCCACAAGGCTTTGCCTTGGCGCTGCCCTGCCAAAACGCTATGTTTGCCGGCAAGGAATGCCGAAGACGGACGTACATCTCCAAGGAAGGGGCCGACGGCCGCGCAGTCCGGCAATCAGCGACAAGAAGAAGACAACGCCATGGCGCATTACTGCAAATACCACGTCCTGGAACTGGCCGACTGGCACTGCCCGCTGTGCCGGGTCGAGTTCTGTTCCACCTGTTCTCCCGACCAGCCCGGCGAGGAAAGCCCGACCCACTACTGCCCGCTCTGCAATGGCGAGCTGCGTCGCCTGGGCGCGGCCCATTCCGCTGCGCCGTTCTGGCAGCGCCTGACGGATTTCCTGCGCTATCCCTTTTCCCCGCTGGGCCTGGTGCTGCTGGCGCTGGCCTTCCTGCTGCCGCTGTTCCTGGGGGGCAGCGACATGATGGCCTGGCTGGTGGGAGCCGGGGTGTTGCTGGCGGTCTGCAAATACGCCTGGACGGCGCTGGAGCAGGTGTCCGGTGGCGATCTCGAGCCCATAGGCCCGGAGCGCCTGGCCCGGGCCGAGAACAACGAGGTTGCCCTGGGCGTGGGCGTCGTACTGGTGGGACTCTGTGTCGCCACCGGCTATGTGTTCAGCAAGTATCCTTTTCCGGGCACCGTGCTGGCCGTGCTGCTGCTGGCCATCGTGCCGGCCATGCTGGTGGCCGCGGGCACCAACCGCAGCTTCAATTCCGCCATCAATGGCGAAGCCATCAAGCTGGCCCTGGCCGGCATCGGCCCTGTCTACGCTGCCGTGGCGGTGCTGCTGGTGCTGCTGTTTGCCGCCCTGCAGTCGGTGGCCAGCATTTTTGCCGACATCCTGCCCCTGGCCTGGGGCCGCGCCATCACCCTGACGGCCTACAGCTACTACACCATCGTGATGTTTTCCTGCTGCGGCTACCTGCTGTTCCAGTACCAGGAGTCGCTGGGCTTTACGCCGGCCGGAGGCGCCAGCCGCAGCCGCCGCAGCGCCAAGCGCGGCGACCCGCTGCTGGTCGCGGTAGAGATGTTCCTGAAGGAGGGCAATTACGCCAAGGCCACCGGCCTGCTCAAGGCCGAGACCCAGAAAAAGAACGCCACGCTCACCACGCATGAGCGCTACCACCGCATGATCTGGGCCATGAATGACGAGCCGGCCCTGCGCCAGCATGCCGCCGCCTATTTCAAGGTGCTGCTGGAAAGCGGCCGTGACACCCAGGTGGCGTCGCTGATGCGTGCCTATACCCAGCGCATTCCTGGCTTCCGTCCGGAAGATCCGGATACCTGCTACGACCTGGCCCAGGCTTTCGAACGCATGGGGGATTACAAGCTGGCCGTGCATGTGCTGAACGGACTGCACAAGGATGCGCCGCACTATGCGCGCCTGCCGGATGCCTATCTGCTGGCGGCCCGCCTGCTGGCGGAAAAGCTGGGTCTGCCGCAGAAGGGCCTGGCCCTGGTGCAGTTCCTTGATGGCCGCTTCAAGACGCACAAGAGCTATCCGGAAATCCAGCAGGCCTTGCGTACGCTGACGACCTCGGTGCGCCCGGCCTGAGGCCTGTTCCTCTCCCCCCATGAAAAAGCCCGGCACTGCCGGGCTTTTTCATGGACGGATCAGTTCGTGTCGTAGTCGACGATGCGGCGTTCCGTCCGTATGGCCATGATGAAGGGCTTTATCGCCTCGTGCTCCGGATGCTGCTGGTAGGCGTCCAGTGCCGCGCGGTCGCTGAATTCCGAATACAGGACGATGTCCGAGGCGGCCTCCTCGGCGCAGAAATTGATGCCGACCTCGATCTTCAGGAGGCCGGGAATGCGGCCCGCCAATGCCTCCAGCTTGGCCTTGGCCAGCTGGGCGTTGCGCGGCTTGTCATTGCCTTCGGCGGTTTCCCGCAGCTTCCACATGACGATGTGCTTGATCATCGCTTTCCCCTCAACGCCTGGACTGTGCCAGCAGGCGCTCAAATCCTGCTTCGTTGAAACCGTTCATGCGCAGGTTGCCGATGAGGATGACGGGCACACCGCCTCCGCCCAGCGCCGCGAAGGCCTGCTTGGCGCTGGCATCCTGCTCGATGTCGTATTCGGTATAGGCAATGCCTTTCTGCTGCATATAGGCCTTGGCCTGCTTGCAGTAGCCACACCAGCGCGTGCCGTACAGCACCACGCCCGCCGTGCTGGCCGGCAGGGGACGCAACAGCTTGCTGTAACTGACGCTCTTGTAGCTGTTGACGCGCACCTGCACGGTTTCTGCCTGGCGGTTGCCGGCGTTGCTGTCACTGAAGTGCGTGCGGCCTTCGGCGTCCGTCCATTTGTAGATTTCGGCCGCTGCCGGCATGGCCAGCGCCAGCGCCAGCAGCAGGCAGGCTGATCGTACCGCCATGGTCATCAGCCCTGGGCCGCCATCTGCCGGTATTGCTCGGCACGGGCCGGATCGTGCAGCTGCTCGCAGGCCTGGGCCAGGGCATGGGCCGCCTTGGGCAGCAGGGCATGGCTGGCCTTGCGTGTGAGCAGGGCCTTCATCAGCTTTTCCGCGTCCTTGATTTCGCCCAGCTTGGCAAAACGTATCACCAGCTTGAGGCTGGTTTCCGTATCCAGGGCACGCTTTTCCAGGGACAGCTTGTCGTAGTCGCGATAGGTGGCGAGGGCGGTATGCACGCCTTCCTCGCTGTGCGTGGCCAGCTGCAGCAGGCGGCGCGTGACGGCGTCGTAGGTGGTGCTGGCGGGATCCAGTTTTTCCAGGTGGTAGAGCTGGGTCAGCACGCGCAGGTCCTGCGGCCGGCTTTTCACCAGTTCGCGCAGGCGCTTCTGGCCGTCGGCGAATTCCATGCGGCCTATGGCGTCCAGCGCAGCCTGCAGCTGTTCGCGATAGGCCTGGTCCAGCTCTTCCTCGCTGGCCTGCGGCAACTCCTCCACGACATCGCCTTCATGCGCGAACCAGCGCTGGTGCACGACATGCCACAGCGGACCGGACGCGAGGCCGGCCACCCAGGCCAGCACTTCCGGCAGGCGCGGTGCGGCCAGCACGTACCAGGCGCCGGCCAGGGCCAGCCAGAGCAGGCCGATGAGCAGGGCTGACAGCTCCACGCTGCCGAAATACTTCAGCTTCTGCTGGCGGAAATGCATGAGGAACATGCCGGTGAGGCCGGCACTGGCAGCACCGGCGCCCGCCAGCGGCAAGACATTGGCGCCATTGCTCATGAGATAGAGCAGGGCGCCGGCCAGGCCGCCCCCCAGGAAGCCGGCCAGCACGGCCCCGCTGCCCAGGGCCAGCTCCAGGGCCATGCCGGCCGTGAGCAGCAGCACCAGGGCTGCCACGAATTGCAGCACATCCGGCTGTACCAGGTTGAAGGTCAGGAAAGTGATGGGGCGGAAATGTTCAGGGTCCACGCCCAGCGCTTCGTAGCTGAGCTTTTCATGTTCTTCATTGAAGGCCTGGCGGCTGGCCTTCCAGCGGTCCAGCTCGGCATCGGAAAGATAGTCTTTGCCCTGCAGCCGCACGCTGTTCACGAAGGCTTCATCGGCGCCGATGTAGCGTGCCAGGGTGGCCGTGTCACCCTGGCTCCTGGCCTGCTTGAGCAGGTTCAGCGTGGCTCGCTGTCCGGTCTTGAGCAGGTGGGTTTCATACAGTGGCCATTCCGTTGCCAGCAGTTCCTGCCTGTACTGGAGGTCGAGGGCGGCTTCGCGTTTCACATCCGCGCCATGCCAGAACACGAAGATCAGGGTGAGCACGACCGCCAGGCCCAGCACCAGGCGCGGCGGTTTTTTCCAGGAGAAGACGTGATCGCTGGGCATCAGGAACATGGCGTGCGTTCTTATTCGTTATGGGCAAGGCCGGATGCCGCCATCATAACGGCTTCCCGCCGGGGCTTTCATCCACCCTTCCGCTGCGTGCCGGCTGTACGGCGTTTGGCAGGGATGACGGGCACTAGAGTCCCTCCTGCTGTTGAGTTGAAAACCCGTGGTTGCTATAAGACCGGCTCGTCTGTGACATCGTCATGAATCCCCCGGCCACGCGCCGTCTACAGGAAGCCTGCTGCATGCGCCACCTCCAGGGAGCGGCCCGTCCTAGCCTCGTTTTGCTGGTCCTCATCCTCAGTAGTGGCCTCAGTGGCTGTGGCGGCCTGCTGGCCGGCGTGGGCCAGCGTTTTGCCGGCAACCTCAGCGGCGCCATGATGGACAGCGACGATCCCGCCACGGTGGAAGCCGGCTCCGCCTCCTATCTGCTGCTGCTGGATGCCCTGGTGCGCCAGGAGCCGGACAGCCCGGCCTTCCGCCAGGCCGCCGCCAGCCTGAATTCCGCCTATGCCGGCGCCTTCGTGAAAGACCCGGCCCGCGCCGCGGCCATGACCACCAAGGCCCTGAACTACGCCACCGAAGCGCTCTGCCTGCAGCACGAGACGCTGTGCAAGGTGCGCGAGATGCCGGTGGAAACCCTGCGCCAGGAATTGCAGAAGCTCGATGACCGCGAGGAAGACCTGCCCCTGGTCTATACCACCGGCGCCGCCTGGGCCGGCTGGATACAGGCGCATAGCGACGATTTCAACGCCGTCGCCGACCTGCCCCGTGTCGAAGCGCTGATGCAGCGCGTGGTGGCGCTGGACGAGAGCTACCAGGGCGGGGCCGCGCATCTCTACCTGGGTGTCATCGCCACGTCCATTCCGCCGGCCCTGGGTGGCCGCCCGGAAGTGGGCCGCCAGCATTTTGAAAAGGCCGTGGCTTTGTCGGAAGGCCACAACCTCATGGCCAAAGTCTATTTCGCCAAGAACTATGCCCGCGGCAGCTATGATCGCGAACTGCACGACCAGCTGCTGCAGGAAGTGCGCAGCGCCGATCCGCACTGGCCGGGCTGGACCTTGAGCAATATCCTCGCGCAGCGGGAAGCGGAAGCCCTGCTGCAATCGGCGGACGAGTATTTCTGAGCCGGCCTTGCCGGCTCCTGGACAAGAACGCAGACCGGCTATGCCGGTCTTGTAATAAATAGAGGCCGGCACTGCCGGGCTCGCCAACAGACAAGGGCCGGCAACGACGGCCCGGTAACGACGGAGAAAACCCATGAAGCGGAATCTGCTGGCGGCCCTTGCCTCGGGCCTGATCGCCATCGCCGCCCTTAGTCCTGCCACGGCTGCCACCCTGAAGATCGCCACGCTGTCGCCGGACGGCTCGGCCTGGATGACCAAGATGCGTGCCGGCGCCACCGAGGTGAAGACGCGCACCGAAGGCCGCGTGGAATTCAAGTTCTACACCGGCGGCACCATGGGCAACGACAAGGCCGTGCTCAACAAGATCAAGATCGGCCAGCTGCAGGGTGCGGCCGTGGCCGGTGGCAGCCTGGCGGATGCCGCCCGCGACATCCAGGTCTATTCCCTGCCGCTGAAATTCCGCAGCTTTGATGAAGTGGACTATGTGCGCGGCAAGTTCGATGCCACCCTGTCCAGGCAGCTGGAAGACGGCGGCTTCGTGAATTTCGGTTTTGCCGAAGGCGGTTTCGCCTATGCCATGTCCAAGAACGCGCCGGTGTCTTCCGTGGCCGCCCTGCGCAAGCAGCGCGTGTGGATCCCGGACAACGACCACCAGTCCGAAGAAGCCATGAAGGTCTTCCAGGTGACCCCGGTGCCGCTGTCGCTGGCGGATGTGCTGCCCAGCCTGCAGACCGGCATCATCGACACGGTGGCTTCGTCGCCCATCGCCACCGTGGCCCTGCAGTGGCACACCCAGGTGAAATATTTCACCGACCTGCCGCTGTCCTATTTCGTGGGCACGCTGGCCATCGACAAGAAATCCTTCGCCAAGCTCACGCCCGCCGACCAGGCTGTCGTGCGTGAAGTGATGGGCCGCGTGTTCAAGGAAATCGACGCACAGAACCGCAAGGACAATGTCTCGGCCTATGGCGCGCTGCTCAAGCAGGGC
Source organism: Moraxellaceae bacterium (assembly GCA_036377855.1). Classification (GTDB taxonomy): domain Bacteria; phylum Pseudomonadota; class Gammaproteobacteria; order Pseudomonadales; family Moraxellaceae; genus UBA2031. The sequence goes on along the minus strand of DASUXS010000386.1, from coordinate 3,243 downwards.
ATCAAACCCGTCAAGCCCAGCGCCGCGGAAGTGGCGGAATGGGAAAAGGTCGGTGCCGCCGCCAGCGTGCAGATGGTCAAGGACGGCATTGTCAGCCAGCAGGCCGCCAGCCAGCTGGACAGCTATCTCACGGCCTTCCGCAGCGGGAAAAAATAAATGCGACGTTTCGCCGCCGGCCTGCTCAAGGCCGTGCACTGGCTGGAGGATGCGCTGCTGGTCAGCCTCCTGCTGACCATGATAGGCCTGGCCGTGACACAGATCGTGCTGCGCAACGGCTTTGACAGCGGCTTCCTCTGGGCCGAATCCTTCCTGCGTGTGCTGGTGCTGTGGATAGGCCTGGCCGGTGCCATGGCGGCCAGCCGCAACCACCGCCATATCAATATCGATATCGTCGGGCGTTTCCTGCCACCGACCGCGGCCAAGGTGGCGGCAGTGTTCAATGCGCTGTTCACGGCCGGTGTCTGTTTCGCGCTGGCCTGGTTCAGTTTCGATTTCGTGCGCGTGGAATATGAATCGCCCAGCCCGGCCTTTGCCGATGTGCCGACCTGGGTCTGCGAAAGCATCATTCCCTTTGCCTTCACCGTGATTGCATTGCGTTACCTGCTGCTGGCCGTGCTGACGCCCTGGCGGGCGCTGCCGCAGCAGGCGGCCCACGGTATTGCGCTGCCTGAAGAAGCCGCTACGGCGGGCGAGCAGGGAGCGACGAAGTGATCCTGTTGTGCGTTGCTGTCATTATTTTTGCGGCCCTGATGGGCACGCCGATTTTTGCCGTGATCGCCGCCGCGGCCATGCTGGGCTTCTACAGCGTGGAAACGCCGCTGACCGTCATCGGTGTCGAGCTCTACCGTCTCGTTGACACGCCGCTGCTGCTGGCGCTGCCGCTGTTCACTTTCGCGGGTTATCTGCTGGGTGAGTCGCGTACTTCTGATCGTCTCGTGCGCCTGGCGCGTGCCGGCCTGGGCTGGATGCCGGGTGGCCTGCCTGTCGTTGCCTTTCTGACTTGCGCCTTCCTGACCGCCTTTACCGGCGCCAGCGGCGTCACCATCGTGGCGCTGGGCGCCATGCTGTATCCGGCGCTGACCAAGGCCGGCTATCCCGACCGCTTTTCGCTGGGCCTGGTAACGAGTTCCGGTGCGCTGGGCCTGCTGCTGCCGCCCTCGCTGCCGCTGATCCTCTATGCCGTGATCGCACAGCAGCTGCCGGCCGGTGCCGGTGTCACCATACAGAATGTCTTCACCGCCGGCCTCCTGCCCTGCCTGCTGATGGTAGTGGCGCTGTCCCTGTTCGGGCTGCGCGTCACGAAACAGCACAACATCCCGCTGCAGAAATTCTCCTGGAGCGAGCTCAAATCCGCCGCCTGGGAAGCCAAGTGGGAGCTGCCGCTGCCCATCTTCGTGTTTGCCGGCATCTACGGCGGTTTCTTCGCCGTGTCGGAAGCCGCCGCCGTCACCGCGCTCTATGTGCTGCTGACGCAGATGCTGCTCTACCGCGAGATCACCCTGCGCCAGCTGCCGCGTATCATGCGCGAAGCCATGATGATGGTGGGCAGCGTGCTGTTGATCGTGGGCGTGGCCATGTCCTTCACCAACTGGCTGATAGACGCGGAAATCCCCACCCGTCTCTTCGACGTGGTGCGCACGCATATCCACGACAAATACACCTTCCTCTTCCTGCTCACGCTCTTCCTGCTGGTGCTGGGCATGATGCTGGATATCTTTTCCGCGCTGGTCATCATGGTGCCGCTGCTGCTGCCCATGGCGGTGGGCTACGGCGTGCATCCCATACACCTGGGCATCATCTTCCTGGCCACAATGGAGATCGGTTACTGCATGCCGCCGGTGGGCATGAACCTGGTCATAGGCAGCTTCCGTTTCCGCAAACCAGTGATGGAGCTGGCGCGGGCCTCGCTGCCCTTCATGGTGGTGTTGTTCATGGTGGTGCTCATCATCACCTACGTGCCCTGGCTCAGCCTGGTGTTCGTGAAGTGAACGAGCTGTACGCCGGCAGCTGTCTTTGCGGCGCTGTGCGTTATGTGGCGAATGGTCCGCTCAAGGCTGTCTCGCATTGCCACTGCTCCATGTGCCGCAAGGCGCATGGGGCGGCCTTCGCCAGCTATGGTGCGGTGCGTGTCGAGGATTTCCGTTGGGAGCAGGGCGAGGACAGCCTGACGCGCTACCAGTCTTCGGCGACGGTGCAGCGGCTGTTCTGCCGGCATTGCGGGTCAAACCTGGCCTGGGCCAGCAGTGATAATCCGGAATGGATTGCCTTGGCACTGGGCACGCTGGATACCGATTTCCAGCCGGCGAAGCAGAAGCATATCCATGTGGCGTCCAAGGCCTGCTGGTTTGCGATCACCGATGACTGGCCGCAACGGCCGGGTTGAGTCCTCCAATAAAAAGCCCCGCAATGCGGGGCTTTTTCACTATCCCATCCGCCTCGATGGCGTATTGCGCAATCTGGCCGCTGGTGCCGAGGATGCGCTTCGCGCTCATTCCCCGAGATGCTGTTTGAGAAAGGGAATCACCTTGGCCATCGCGATGCCCACCGGTTCGGGCTGGTCGTACAGGTCGTAGTGTGACCAACCCTCTGCCACGACCAGCTCCTTGTGCTTGGAGGCAGCGCGGCCATAGATTTCCATGCCGTCACGATAGGCACCGAAGCCGCCCGGCTTGTCGCCAAAGACCACCATCATCGGCTGCGTCAACAGCGTCTCGGCAAAAGCGAAGGCATCCCAGGCAATGTTCGCAGCAGCATGCGAGAACAGCATCCGCGTGCCTGAACCCGCCTGCGGATTACGGTTGCGGTAATAGTCGGTTGCCTCCAGTACATCGATGTCGGTGATGCCGGCAGCCTTGCCGGCCGCCACGCTCTCGGGCAGGAAAATGTCGACTCGCTTCTCACTACCAGAATTCTCGGCACTGCGCTGCGCGGCCATTGCCTCCAGCGTGCCGGCCGGGTTGAAGCCGCTGAAGCCTTCACGGAAGAGGCGGCCGAAATTGACACCGGTGATGCTGACCAGGGCCTTGATGCGCTTGTCGATGATGGTGGTCTTGATCGAATAGCCGCCACCGCCACAGATGCCGAGGATGCCGATGCGTTCCAGATCGACATAGGGCAGGCGCTGCAGGTAGTCGATCACGTCGCGATAATCGCGGACGCGCTGTTCAGCGTCTTCGATCCAGCGCGGCGACCCGCCGCTGCCACCCTGGAAGCTGGCGTCGGGCACGATGACGACGAAGCCGG
>DASUXS010000385.1:0-13543 GCA_036377855.1 Moraxellaceae bacterium | reverse complement strand
TGGGGACATATAACTAACCAATCGTCATTCCCGCGAAAGCGGGAATCCAGCGCCTTTCGCGGCGTTGGAAAAAGCAAAGTCACTGGATGGTTCGCAGGCTGGGCGAAGCGAATAATTTCCCCGCCATTAAGCAGTCCTGCTCAAGCCAGCCGCGATTTCGCTTCCACCGGCAACTCCGGCGGCGGATACGCCAGCCACTCGCCCAACTTGTCGCCGAGTTCTTCCAGGCCGGTGACTTTCAGTGCGGAGAACAGTTGCGCGCTGCTGTTGTAGCCCAGCGTCTTCAAATCTTTCTTCACCGCCTGCAAGGCATTCAGCGCGGGACCGCGGTTGAGCTTGTCGGCCTTGGTCAGCACGCAGTGCACAGCGAGATTGCGCTGCGCGGCCCAGGTCAGCATGTTCTGGTCGAAGTCGGTGAGCGGATGCCGGATGTCCATGAGCAGGACGAGGCCGCGCAGGCTGCCGCGGCCCTGCAGGTATTCGCCGAGATGGCGCTGCCATTCATCTTTCATCTCGTGCGAGACGCGGGCATAGCCGTAGCCGGGCAGGTCCACCAGGCGGCGTTCCTCGTCCAGGCTGAAGAAATTGATGAGCTGGGTGCGGCCCGGGGTCTTGGAGGCGCGCGCCAGCTGCTTCTGCCGCGCCAGCGCATTGATGCAGCTGGACTTGCCGGCATTGGAGCGGCCGGCGAAGGCCACTTCCATGCCGATGTCGGGCGGACACAGGGCCAGGGTGGGGGCGCTGATCTGGAACTGGGCGCGGCCGGTGAGGGCGAGTACCGGATGTATCGGCGTGGACATGGGAGGGTATCCGGTGAAGCGGTCTGAGGCGCGATTGCAGGGGGGATTCAGGGGGTGATTGTAGGGAGGAAGCGGGGCAGGGTCACCCCGTCCGGCAATCGCTTCGCTTTGCGTGCCGGGCGCTCGATTCCCACACCGGGGACGTGGTATATAATCGGCCGGCTTTGCGGGATGCTCCTGCAAGTCATGCGGACAATCCGGCTCCTGCCATCTTTTTCGCGCGCCTTTCGCGCAAGGAGAAAGCCTTGAAGACATTCGCCGTTGCCGCGGCCTTTGCAGCCCTCTGCATCGCCTCCCTGCCGGTCCACGCCGCCGGGGTCCAAGACAAGTACAACAAGACCTGCGCTGCCTGCCATGCCACCGGAGCCGCCGGCGCCCCCAAGACGGGCGACAAAGCGGCCTGGGCGCCTCGCCTCAAGAAGGGTGACGCTACCCTGCTGGGCCATGTGAAGAACGGCTTCAATGCCATGCCGCCCAAGGGCCTGTGCATGGACTGCACGGATGCCGAGTTCAAGGCGCTTATCAAACACATGAGCAAGTAAACGCAACACCCGAGACGGAATCATCCAACATGAAGAAGTTGCTCGCTGCTGCTGTAGTTTCCCTGGGCCTGGCTGCCGCCGCCCAGGCTTCCACCGCGCCCAAGGGCGATGCCGCCGCCGGCCAGACCAAGGCCGCCGCCTGCGGCGCCTGCCACGGCGCCGACGGCAACAGTGCCGCACCCACCTTCCCGCGCATTGCCGGGCAGGGTGCCAAGTACCTCTACAAGCAGCTGCAGGACTTCAAGGCCGGCCGCCGTGCCGACGCTTCCATGCAAGGCATGGTGGCACCGCTGTCTGACCAGGACATGGCCGACCTCGCCGCCTATTTCGCCGAACAGAAGTCCGGTGTGGGCCAGGCCAAGGCCGACCTCGTGAAGAAGGGCGAAAAGGTTTACCGCGGTGGCAATCCCAAGACCGGCCTGGCCGCCTGTGCCGGCTGCCACAACCCGGCAGGCAAGGGTAATGCCCTGGCCGGCTTCCCCCACCTGGGTGGCCAGCATGCCGACTATGTGAAGAAGCAGCTGATCGCCTTCCGTGCTGCCGGCCGTGCCGACATCGTCGCCGATCCGGCGCAGAAGCGCGTCAATGACGCCGCCAAGGCCGGTGAGCTGGGCCCCATGCAGATGGTGGCGGCCAAGCTCTCGGACGAAGAGATCGAAGCCGTTTCCAGCTTTATCTCCGGCCTGCACTGAGCGGGGTGGTGAGGGAAAGGCGGCCGGGTGCCGCCTTTTTCATGTCAACGCACCGGGCGCCGGCCCGTTATAGCGGGAGACCGGCAACAAAAGGCCACAGGGCGCTGCTAGGCGGCCTGACTGGCCTTGGTTATTCTCGGCAGCATTATTCCCGGGCTGATTCCCGTTTCTTCACTGGAGCTTCCATGTTCAAGCGTCTCTTCGCCGTCCTGGCCCTTGGTCTTGTCGCCTTCTCGGCCCAGGCTGAAAGCAACTACACCACGCTGGCCAGCCCCGGCCGTGTCGAAAAGCCCGGCCAGATCGAAGTGCGTGAATTCTTCTGGTATGGCTGCCCGCACTGCTACCGCCTGGAGCCGCATGTCGCCAAGTGGCTGCAGACCAAGCCGGCTGACGTGAACTTCGTGCGCACCCCGGCGGCGCTGAACCCGGTCTGGGAAGCCAATGCCCGCGGCTACTACACCGTGGAAGCCATGGGCGCCCTGGAAAAAACCCATGGCGCGCTGTTCCAGGCCATCCATGTCGGCAAGCAGCAGCTTTTCAGCCAGAATGCACTGGCCAATTTCTATGCAGGCTTCGGTGTGAATCCGGCCACCTTTGCCAGCACCTATAATTCCTTCGCCGTCTCCGGCAAGGTGGCACAGGGCAAGGCCCTGGCCCAGCAGTACGGCCTGGACGGCGTGCCGGCTATCGTGGTGAACGGCAAGTACCTGGTGAAGGGTGAGGACGCGAAGGTGATCGCCACCGTCAACGAGCTCATCGCCAAGGAACGCGCCGCCGCCAAGTCGGCCAGGAAAAAATAAGTCCCGCCCTGCCGGGATGAGACCTCAAGCCCGGGAGCCTGAATGCTGTCGCAACTGACCCGGTGGCTGCCGGCCCGGCCGCACCGGGTCGGTCCCGCCCTCTCCGCCGAATCCTCCCTCTGGCCGCTGCCGCGGCTGCGCCTGCTCAGCTTCAACATGCAGGCCGGCATGGGCATACATTCCCCGCATCACTATGTCACCCGCGGCCACCGCCACCTGCTGCCGCACCGGCGCCGCCACCAACACCTGGAAGACATTGCCGCGCTGCTGGCGCGTTACGACCTGGTAGCCCTGCAGGAAGTGGATGGCGGCAGCCTGCGCAGCGGCTATACCCACCAGCTCGCGCACCTGGCCGAGCGCGCCGGCTTTGCCTGGTGGTACCAGCAGCTCAACCGCGACCTCGGCCATTTCGGCCAGTTCAGCAACGGTCTGCTCAGCCGGCAGCCGCCCTATTCGGTGGAGGCACATGCCCTGCCCGGGCTGCGCGGCCGCGGTGTCATCGCCAGCCGTTTCGGCACGCCGGAAAATCCCCTGCTGGTGCTGAACGTGCACCTCTCGCTGGGCGCGCGGGCGCGGGCGCGGCAGCTGGATTTCATACACACGCTGACCAATGGCATCACCCATGTCGTCATCATGGGCGACCTCAACTGCACGCCGGAAGAACTGCGCCGCTCCGCCCTCAGCCGTCGCCACTGGCGCTGGCAGGACGATGGCATGCACACTTACCCGAGCTGGAAACCGGCGCGCCAGATCGACCATATCCTCGTCAGCGACAGCTTGGCCGTGCACCATGCCGCCGCGGTCGATGCGCGCCTCTCCGACCACCGTCCACTTGAGGTGGAGCTGGAGCTGCCCTCGGGCCTCTACCTGCCGCCACCCGGTTTGACCCTGCCCGCCGAAGGCCTGATCCTTCCGCCCTGAAGCCTGCTGCACTCAAGGATGCCCATGTCATTCACCCCCGCTGTCTTTCTCGTCGCCCTGCTGGCTTTCCTGCTGGGTGCCGCCCTTGTGCACCTGCTGCGTGCCGGTACGCTGGCGGCGTTACGCAAGCAACAGCAGGAGCTGCAGGCACAGCAGCAGGGCCAGGCGCTGGAGCTGGCGCGGCAGCAGGAAAGAAACGCCGTGCTGCAGGCCCAGGAAAAAGAAGCGCAGCAGCTGCGTGAGCGTCTTGAGGAAGAGCGCCGCCAGCTCGAACGCGGCCTGCGTGAACGCGATGCCCGCCTGGCTGAAGTGGAAACCCGCCTGCAGGCCGAGCGCCAGCAGATCGAGGAAAAACTGAAATTCGCCCGCGAACAGGAGCAGGTGCTCAAGCTGCAGTTCGAACAGCTGGCCACGCGCATCTTTGAAGAGAAGTCGCAGAAATTCAGCGAGCAGAACAAGGCCGGCCTGGACGGCTTGCTGTCGCCGCTGCGCGAGCAGCTCAAGGATTTCCGCGAAAAGGTGGAGAACACCTATAGCAACGAGGCGCGCGAACGCTTTGCCTTGAAAGAGCAGATCGTCCGCCTGGAAGGCCTGAACAAACAGATCAGCGATGATGCCGGCAACCTGGCGCGCGCGCTCAAGGGCGACAAGAAGCTGCAGGGCAACTGGGGCGAAATGATACTGGTGCGCGTGCTGGAGGAATCCGGCCTGCAGGAAGGCCGCGAATACATCACCCAGTTCTCCACCCGCGACGACGAAGGCCGGCGCCTGGTGCCCGACGCCATCGTGCGCCTGCCGGAAGGCCGCGACATCGTGGTCGATTCCAAGGTGTCGCTGAACGACTATGTGCTGTATTGCGAAGCCGAGGATGAAGACGAGCGCCGCGTGCTGCTGAAGAAGCATACGGATGCGGTGCGCAACCATATCCGCAGCCTCAGCGAAAAACGCTACGAAGACCTGCCGGAATTGCGCACCCTGGATTTCGTCTTCATGTTCATGCCCGTGGAAGCGGCTTTCATGCTGGCGGTGGAGCATGACAAAGCCCTGTTCACCGAAGCCTTTGACCGCCGCATCGTCATCGTCAGCCCCACCACGCTGCTGGCGACCTTGAGAACGGTGGAATCCATCTGGCGCCATGAAATCCAGAACAAGCATTCCGAGGAAATCGCCCGCCAGGCCGGCCAGCTGCACGACAAATTCGCCACGCTGCTGGAGCACCTGGAAAAAATCGGCGGCGCCCTGGACAGCACGCAGAAGCATTTCCGCAATGCCGTCAGCAGCCTGAGCGGCCACGGCGGCCTCGTGGGCCGCGTGGAGCGCCTGCGCGAGCTGGGCGCCAAGGCCAAGAAAGCCCTGCCGCTGGCCAAGCTGGATCTGGATACGGGGCATGCCGAAGACGGCCTGCCTGAAGAAGACCGCGATACGGAGAACACCGCGTCATGAAACTGATTGCCTCCACTACCAGTCCCTTCGCCCGCAAGGTGCGCATCGTGCTGGCGGAGAAAAACATTCCTTATGAATTCATCATCGACATTCCCTGGAATGCCGATACCGACGTGCCCAAGTTCAATCCCCTGGGCAAGGTCCCGGTGCTGGTGCTGGAAGGCGGCGAAACGCTTTACGACTCGCGCGTGATCGTCGAGTACCTGGAAGAGCACAAGCCCTGGCCCCTGCTGGTGCCGGCGGATGCGCAGGACCGTATCGCGGTGAAGAAATGGGAAGCGCTGGCCGACGGCGTCAGTGATGCTGCCGCTGCCATCTTCCTGGAGCGCCGTCGCCCCGAGGTGCAGCAGAGCCCGGACTGGATCGCGCGCCAGCAGCGCAAGATTGAAAACGGCCTGGCCACCATGAACACCACGGTGGCCGGCAGCTGGTGCATGGGCGAGGCATTCACCCTGGCGGATATCGCCGTGGGTTCCTGCCTGGGTTACCTGGACCTGCGTTTCCCGGAGATCAACTGGCGCCGGGATTTCGCGGCGCTGGCGGCGCTGGAAAAGAAGCTGGCGCAGCGGCCCAGTTTCCAGCAGACGGTGCCGCAGGTTTGAGTCTCTGCTGCCTCGAATAAAAAAGGCCGTATACCCGGCCCTTTTTAATTTCCCACTGTCCTTTAATTCGTCATTCCCGCGAAAGCGGGAATCTCCCTGGTTCAGGCATGGCCTTTTTATGGCCCGCTGCACATCATGAAGATTATTCGCTTCGCCCAGCCTTCGGCTGTTCAACACCCTACGGGCTTTTGTCCCGCCTTCGCGGGAATGACGCTGCTCTTCTATTTTTGGGTTTCTAATCCGGCAAATCCGCAATATTGAACGGCGCCGGCGGCAGCCCCTGTGCAAAACGCTCCCGCATATGCCGATAGGCTTTTTCCAGGTAGCGGGCCTGCCGGGGGATGTTAAAAACTGAGGCGTGCCCCCGGTTTTCTGCAAGGCGTTCGCGCAAACCCTGCAACCAGGCCGGGTCGCGCACGGCACGCAGGGCCAGTTCGCGATAGGTGGCCCAGTCCGCCGCCACCAGTTCGGGCAGGCCGCAATCCAGCAGCAGGCTTTTGCCGACACGGCTGGCATAGGTCTCACCCGGACAGGTCAGCACCGGCAGGCCGGCCCACAAGGCTTCTGCCGCCGTGGTATGGGCGTTGTAGTAACGCGTGTCCAGGAAGAGGTCGGCGGCGCCCATGCGGGCGATGTGCTGGGCCTGCGCGACTTTGGGGGCGAACAGCAGCCGGCGCGGATCAACGCCCCGCCATTCAGCTTCGCGCTTGAGGTTCATGACCGTGGCGGTGCTGCTGCCCAGCAGCCAGAGCACGCTGTCCTGCGTTTCCTTCAATACCTCCATCCAGATGGAAAACGTTTCCGGATCGATCTTGTGCGAGGCATTCAGGCAGCAGAAAACAAAATGCCCTTCGGGCAGGCCCAGCAGCTGGCGTGCCGGTACCAGCGGTGGCTTGTCGTCGTGGCTGAAGATGAAATAGCTGCCCGGCAAATGCACTTCGGCTTCCGTGCACCAGTTCCCGCCAGGCGAGACCTGGGCATCGGCGATGTAGTAGTCCATGGTGGCTGAGCCGGTGGAGCTGGTCATGATCAGCCAGTGCAGCTGCAGGGGCGCGATTTTCCTTTCCAGCAGCGCCGGGCGTGCGCCGGTGGTGTAGCCGTTGAGGTCGACCAGGATGTCGAAGGCCTGGCCGGCAATCAGGGCGGCGGCTTCGTCATCATCGCGTGTGCTGACATCGATGACGTGGTCAGCGCCGCGGCGGATGTCGGCGGCGATGATGCTGGCATCGGCGGGTGCCAGGTAAATCAGCGTGACCTCGACCTGCTGGCGGTCGTGCGCGGCAAACAGCTGGCGCGTCAGTTGTCCGGTGGCGTGCTGGCGGAAATCGCTGGACATATAGGCGATGCGCAAGCGCTGCGGTGTCGGCGTCGGTGTCCAGGTGAAAACATCCGCCGGCGCAAACTGCCGGCTGATGCGGCGGGCAAGTTCGCGCTGCTCTGCCACGGTGGTGGGGACGCACATGGCGCGGTAGGCAAGCGGTTTCAGCAGGCCCGCACCGGGCTGCCGCAAATACGCCTGCCATACCTTGGTCGTGGCCTCCCAGCTTTGCCACTGGCAGGCTTCCAGATGCTCGTGCTGCCGCACCAGGTAGATCAGCCGCGAATCGATTTCTGCCGACGCCGGCAGGCTGTCGTCGACGCGTTGCCGGGCGCGGTCCCAGAGCGCGGGGTCGCGTTGCTTGAGCTCGCGGAAGGCGGCGTCGCTGTTGGCGAAATCCCCTTCGACGGCGAGCGCGATGGCCTGGCTTTGCAGGGCCTTGGCATTGTCCGGCTGACGACGGCGTACTTCCGCCAGCAGCGCCAGCGCCTCCTGGTAATGGCCCGCGCTGATTTCGATGTCGGCCAGGTTCTGCCAGGGCAGGGTCTGTGCCGGATGCCGCTTGATGAGCTCGCGATAGTCGCTGGCGGCCTCGCGCAGTTGCATGCGCAGGGCATGGAGGCCGGCACGGTTCAGGCGGGAGCCGAAATGATCCGGCTGCTGTTGCAGGATGTCGTGGTAGCCGGCTAGCGCCTCGTCGCGGCGGTCCAACCTTTCCAGCACGGCGGCCAGGTTGAAGCGCAGCTGCAGGTCATCGACTTTTTGCAGCGTTTGCCGCAGCAGCTGCTCGGCAAGGTCAGGACGGCCGAGATGGTCGTAGAGCGTGCTCAGCGCCGCCGCCGCCCGGGCATGGCGGGCATCCTGCTTCAGGGCCTGCGTGAAATGCTGCAGCGCCGCCGGAATTTCTCCCAGCAGGTGGCAACAGGCCCCGAGCAGGAAATCCTGCTCGGGGCCTGTCTCGGGGTGCTGCAGCAGCAGCGCCCGCGCCTGGGCGGCGTTGCCCTGCTCCAGCAGGGCAACGACATCGGCATGCGGCATCAGGGCGCGGTATTACCGCTGCTGATGCCGCCACGCTCAAAGGCGGCTACGCCTTTGATGGTGTTGGAGGACGTGAAGCTGTCCACATTGCCGGTGAGGGAGTAAGCCAGGGCCGCGCCCTCGGCCTGCGGACCAACAAAGAAGCCGCTGGCGCTGGCCGAGCAGCTCGAGGCGCAACCGGTGATGCTGGAGAATTCCACGCCGAAGGTCGTGCTGGTGTTGGACAGCGTATTGCCCGTGCTGCTCATGGTGTAGTTGCGGCCATTGACGTTGTTGAGGCCCAGGGCCACGTCCAGCGTGGGCAGGTCGTTCAGGTGCAGTGTCATGATGGACGTGACCTTGTCCAGCTGGCCGGCGTGGCCCTGCAGGTCGGTCGGCGCGGTGCCGCCCACCGCGACATAGGTGGCGCTGCCGCCCTTGTAGTCGGTGTTGAGCTTGTTCCAGGACGAAGGATCCGTCATCACGCCGGTGATGTAGTCGATGCCGGGGCTGGAAATGGTCTGCGTCTCGCCGTCATAGGTGATGTTGCTGCCGGTGACGCGGCCCCAGTGCAGGTATTTGTGGGTACCGGTGTCGGTATACGTGGTATCAGCCCCGGCCGAGGTGTCGACGGCCAGCACCACATGATCGAGGTCGTCAAAGCCTTCGCCGTTGTTGATATGGCCCTTGGTGGTGGCGGAGACCAGGCGGCCCTGGCTGTCGAACTCGTTTTCGCTGTAGTAGTAGTCCCCGGTGTTGTTCAGGGGGGTCGGCGTATAGTTCTGGGTGCCGAGGATGGAATTGCCGTCCGTGGCCAGGAAAACATAGTTGGGGCCGCTGGTCAGCGGGCGCGTCGCCGAGCTGTTGGGGGCGCCCGTGATGCCCAGGGCGGCCACGCCGAACAGGTTGCCGTAGTCGTAGCTGTTGATGTTGTATGTGGCGCCGATCTTGGTGCCGTTGTCGGTGAAGAAGCCGTTGATGTTGGTGTCGCAGCCGGAGCTGCAGAAGAAGCCGGTCGAGGTCGTCTTCAGCTGGCTGGAGTTGAGGCCGAAGCCGGCGGCGTAATTGCCGTCGCCATCCACGAGCGGCAGTAGGACATTTTGTCCGGTGACGGACACCGTCTGCGTGCCTTCCCCGCTCAGCAGCACCGACATGGACAGGTCAAGCTGGCCCAAGTCCAGGCGCAGCGTGAGGTCAAAGCTTTGCAGCTGCGCCGTCAGTCCCAGTCCGGTGTTGCCGAGCCGAGCCGTGCCGCTGCTGGGGCTGATCAGCGAGTAGGTGGCGGTGCCCAACGGCACCACGGGCGAGGCCTTGCCCATGATGTAGGCTTGGAACTGGTCCGTGCCCAGCGAAGGATAGAAGGCCTGGTTGGGATAGCCGCTGCTGCTGCCTTCGCCATCTGTCATTTCACCCCAGTAAAGATCGCCGCTGTGGCCGGTGTTGACGAACTGCAGCGTGCCGGGGTCGAAGCTGTCGCTGTTGCAGGTGACGCCGTCGCCGCTGGTGCAGACAGACGGGATGTAGGCCGCGGCCAGTGTGCCGTCGGCATTCTGGATGACGGTGCTGCCGGCGAAGGGGGCTTCGCCCTCCGGCGTGGCAATGATCACATTGTCGATTTGCGGCGTGTATTTGTCCTGTCCCAGGGCGGCGAAGCCGGTGATCTTGTTGCTGCCGGTGCCGGTGCGGATGAGATAGGAGGCGGCGACTTCACTGCCGCCGGCCGCGAATAGACCGCTGATGTCCGTATAGCAGCCGCTGGCATTGCTGCAATAGCTGGTAGAGGAGGTGGTGCCCAGCGCGTACAGGTTGAATGACGTTGAGGACGAGGGTGACATGTAGATATTCGACTCTGACACCTGCAGGTCGCCAATCGCGGCATTTTCCATTTTCACCAGCATGTCCACGCTGGCCGTGCCCAGGAGCAGGTTCAGGTCCAGGTTCAGGTGGTCCAGCTTGCCGCTGTCGCTGCTGTTGTTGAGGCGGGCCAGGCTGGCGCCGCGCAGCGAGTAGCTGGCCTTGCCGCCGGTATAGCCTACGGTCGGCGTCACCATCATGTAGCCGTAGAACTGATTGGATGTTGCGCTGACCGGCAGATTGGAGTTCAGGGTGTTGAATTCCGCCAGGCCATCCGTGATTTCGCCCCAGCCTATGCTGCCGTAGCGGCCGACATTGACGAATTTCAGCGTGCCCGGACCGTAGCTGGGCCCGGTGGGTACCGTGGCCGCGGCCAGGGCCTGGTTGCCCAGCGGCGGGCTGGTTTCGTTGGTGGTCTGCACCAGGCTGGTGATGGCGCCGGTATTCGGATCGAAGGTGGCGGTCAGGCCCGGGATGGAAACGACGCTGCCGTTGATGCCGGCGATCTGCAGGTTGTAGCCGCTGCCATTGGGCAGGGCGAGCCCGGAGGGCTGCTCGACATAGGTGTAAACCGGCGGCGAGCCATTGGCGAGCACGACGTTGTTGTTGTCGATATTCACCTGGTCGCCCATGCGCTGCTGGCGGCTTTCTTCGCTGTCATCCGCCGCGTACTGCTCGCGTTCACCTTCGGGGCCGGTGGCATTGAGGTCCGGCTCGTCGCTGGTGAGGCGCGGGCTGTAGCCTTGCAGCGCTTCGATGTTCTGGCCGGCGCCGCCGGTGATGTTGCCGGCGTCGTTGGATACGTTCACGAAGCCGGAGCCGACGCTGACGATGACGCGGTTGGGATTCACGCGTGCCAGGTATTCAGTGCCGCGGATCCCGATGGTGGCCACCGGAGTGCGTACCTTGTAGCTCTGCTTGTTCACCTTGCCGATGGCGCCGGTGATGGTGCGCATGCCGCCCTGCAGCAGGCTGAAGAACAGCGAGGTTTCTTCCGGCGCCTTGTTGGCATAGAGGTACTGGTCGACACCGAACACGGTATTGGGCTGCAGCGAGACGAAGCCGCCGTCGGTGAAGCGCAGCTGCAGGCGGCCGCTGCCGGTGCTGATCTTGTCGCCGCTGTTGATGAGGTCGCCGCGTGCCAGGCTGCGCACGCTGCCATCGGCGGCGGTGGCCTTCACGTCGCCCGTGACGAAGTTGACGCGACCGGCCTGTTCCGCCACGGCGTAGGCGCTGGCGCTGCCGGCGATAGCGGCGGCGATGAGACCACGGGTGTTCAGCTGCATGGGTTTGTTGCGCATGATGGTGCCTCCCTTCTTACAGCTCGTAGCGGAAGTCGATGCTGGCGACGTTCCGGCGGTATTCATTGATGATGATGTTCGACTCAGTCTGCGTGTAGGTGTAGGTCGGACGCACGGACAGGCCCGGTGCCACCGTGTAGACGATGCCCAGGGCCCCGTCGTACTGCGTTTCCTCACGCGTGATCAGGGTGGGGATGGGTGCCGGATACTGGGCGTCGAACTTGCGGTGTTCGATGCTGAGCGAGGCGTTGAGCTGCAGCGCCGGGCTCAGGAAGAGGATGCCGCCGCCGCGCACGCCGTAGAAGTCCTGACCCAGGTATTGCAGCAGCTTGTCACTGGTGCGTGGGTCTTCGGTACCGCCGTAAAGGCCGGCGTAGACCACCGGCTTGTAGCGGGCATTGATGGCCTGTGACCAGGCACCGCCCAGGGTGTAGCGGTCGGCGTTACGCGAGTTCTGGTCGGTGTAGTCCAGGCGGGTGGCCTGCAGGTAGGCACTGTACTGGGTGGTTTCCGAGGCCAGGTACTGGTACTGGCCCATGAGGCCGAAGAGGTTGCGGTAGGACTCGTCATCCAGCTGGTACATCTGGCCCAGGGCCTTGAACTGCAACTGGTTGACGCCGCTCTGGTAGCCCACGCCCATGCTGAGGTCCCCGGAGGTGTAGCTGTAGCGGTCCACATCCTGGTAGCCGCGCGTGCTTACATCCACATCCCCCAGCAGTGACCAGGAGGGCGACAGGTTGAAGCGGGCATCGGCACCGGCGGCACCCTGGAGGAAGGAGTCGGCCTGGTCGCGGTCGGCGGGATTCACCACCAGCTGGAGGATGACGCCACCGATGGGGGCCACGGCGATCTGCGAGGTGGAGTTGGCGCTGTTGGCATTGGTGTCATAGCCCAGGCCGATCTGCGCATAGGCGCCGAAATGGCGCTTGGCCGCGGCCTCACGCTGGTCCAGGCTGCCCAGGTAGCGGCCCACCATCTGGTCCACCTCGGGCGGCGGGCTGTATTCGCGTATGGTCTTGAGCTCTTCACGGGCGCTGCTGTTTTCGCCCAGGGCCATATGGGTGCGCGCCATCTGCACGCGGCAGGGGCCGTTTTTGGGGTCCACCGCCAGGCAGCGCTCGAAGGCAAAGGCGGCAATGCCGGCCTGGCCCGATTCCAGGGCGGCCATGCCGTAGAGATAGTCGTAGTCGGGATTGCCGCTGCGCTCGTCTTCCAGGGGGGCCAGCAGGTCGAAGGCAGACTTGGGCTGGCGCTGGTTGAGCAGCTGTTCGGCCTTGGCCAGCGCGGGATCAACGGCTTCTTGGGCCTGTGCCAGGGAGGCGGCACAAAGAGCGAGGGCAAGCGCAGGGCGCAGGAAAGGGCATCGCATGTTCGGGTCCCTGAATAAAAGAATGATGCAAGAGTAAAGATCAAATAATAAGCGTCGTCCCGGGGAGGCACCATAGGGCGGGCAGGTGGCAAGCCACATTCTGTCGTCGCTCTGAGGGTAATTCGTCATTAGCGGCTGCCGGCTTAGGCCGCGGCGGCGCGTCACCACCCCTGTACAGGGGCCGTCCGCTACAAGCTGCCGCGCCTCGCCTGTGCAGGGGCGGCCTTGTTACACTCCGCGCCTGTCCCTTTTCCTTCCGTGTTTCCGTCATGACTGCATCCCGCAAGCCTTATGTGCTCATCGTGCTGGATGGCTTCGGCCACAGCGATACCTCCGATTCCAATGCCATCCTGGCGGCGAAGACACCGAACTGGGACCGCCTGCTGCGGGAAAACCCGCATGGCCTGGTGTCCGGCTCCGGCGAGGACGTGGGCCTGCCCGACGGCCAGATGGGCAACTCCGAAGTGGGCCACATGAACCTGGGTGCCGGCCGCGTGGTCTACCAGGACTTCACCCGCATCACCAAGGCCATACGTGACGGCGACTTCTTCACCAATCCCGTGATCACCGGCGTGGTCGACAAGGCCGTGGCCGCCGGTCGTGCCGTGCATGTGCTGGGCCTGCTGTCGCCGGGCGGCGTGCATTCGCATGAAGACCATCTCGCCGCCATGGTGGACCTGGCGGCGCAGCGCGGCGCCACGCAAATCTATGTGCACGCCTTCCTGGACGGCCGCGACACGCCGCCGCGGTCCGCCGAGCCGTCGCTGGCGCGACTGGACGCGCACCTGCGCGGTACTGGCCGCGGCCGTATCGCCACGGTCATCGGCCGCTACTACGCCATGGACCGCGACAACCGCTGGGACCGCGTCGAGCAGGCCTACCGC
>DASUXS010000384.1:0-4439 GCA_036377855.1 Moraxellaceae bacterium | reverse complement strand
TGAAAATCGCCCACGCCGTCCCCCTCAATGTCATCACCGGCTTTCTCGGTGCCGGCAAGACCACCGCCATACGCCACCTGCTGGAAAACAACAGTGACGGTGAGCGCTGGGCGGTGCTGGTGAATGAATTCGGCCGTATCGGCATAGACCAGGCCGTGCTGGGCGGCGACAACGTCGCCATACGCGAAGTCCCCGGCGGCTGTCTCTGCTGTACCAATCATCTGCCGCTGCAGGTCGCGCTGTCGCAGCTGTTGTCGCGTGCCCGGCCCACCCGCGTGCTGATCGAACCCACCGGCCTGGGCCATCCGGCGCGCTTGCTGGACTCCCTGCGCGAACCCCACTGGCGCGAAGCCCTGGATGTACGCGCCACGCTGACGCTGGTGGACCCGCGCGAACTGGCCGATGTCCGCGTGCTGGAACATGAAACCTTCCGCGCCCAGGTCGAGGCTGCCGATGTGCTGGTGTTCAGCAAGGATGATGTGCTGACGGAAGAGGAGCGTCAGCGTGCCAGCGATTTTGCCGCCGGCCTGCTGCCGCCGAAAGCGCATGCGCATTTCCTGCGTGACGGTGCGCTGCCCCGGGAATGGCTGGACCTGCCGGCCCGCCCGCAGCCGGTGAAACGTTCGCTGCTGCATCTGCCACCGACCTTGTCATCCGCATCAACCCCCGCTGAAATCGAACCGCCTTATCACTACAGCGAAGAACTGCCGGATGCCGCCATTGCCGGCTGGGTTTTCCCGCGTGAATGGGTGTTCGGCCACGATGCCTTGCTGGATGTCCTTTTTGGCATCACAGGCGCCTTGCGGGTGAAGGGCGTCTTCCATACCGAGAAAGGCTGGATCTTTTTCAACGCCACCCGTCATGAAACCGCCATCAACAGCGAACCGGCCCGCGCCGACAGCCGCGTTGAAATCATCGCAGCGGCTCCCCGCGACTGGCCTGCGCTAAGCCAGGTCCTGCTGGCCCTGCGCCGGAACGACTAAAAGACAACAATCCCGGCACAGAAGCTTGCGTATACACGCCGGCGGTTCACGCATTGCCCTTTGAAGCGCCTTCTTTTTTACAGACAGCGTGTGAAAACCCGACACGCAAGTCCCCGGTAGCCATCAAGAATGTCCCTGCATTCAAGCAGCCCGGCATTTGCTGCGGGTACCACCTAAGGAGGTTCACCATGAACACGGACATCATTGAAGGCAAGTGGAAGCAGGTTGTGGGCAAGGCCAAGCGCGCCTGGGGCGAGCTGACCGACGATGACCTGAAGAAGGCCGAAGGCGGCAAGGACAAGCTGATCGGCGTGGTGCAGGAACGTTACGGCCAGACCAAGGATGAAGCGCGCAAGGCCGTGGAAGGCTTCCTGGACAAGAACGATTTCTGATCGCTCTGTACAGGAAAATAAAAACGGCCCTTCTGGGCCGTTTTTTTAACGTCATTCCCGCGAAGGCGGGAAGCCAGTAACTCCAGCAACGGCAGGCTGCAAGCAGTTTTCAGCTAACAACACCACTGTCGCCCCGGCGAAGGCCGGGGCCCAGCGTCTTTTACGGCCTCGTTAAAAGCAACGGCACCAGGTTATTCGCTGCGCTCACCCTTCGGGCCAGCCTGCGGCTGTTCATCGCCCTGGGGTGTTGTCCCGCTTTCCCGGGAATGACGGTAAAAGGGGCCCGCTGTTAGTCGGGGAGATCCCCGCCTTCGCGGGGATGACGTTGGAGAGGGGGCTAGTTTTTCTGGAGCATGACCTCAAGCCGGCACGCGCCCAAACCAGGGTTGCTCCCGCTCCAGCTGCGCTGCCAGCTGGAACAGCCGCGCTTCCTCGCCGGAAGGTGCCATGAATTGCACACCTACAGGCAGACCAGCTGCCGTCCAGTACAGCGGCACACTCATCGACGGTGTCCCGGACAGATTCGACAGCTGCGTGAACGGCACACGCCAGAGATTGTTGTAGGCATTCTTCTGCACCTGCCCGCTCTTCAGCAGCAGCTTGCCCAGGGGCAGGGCGGGGCGCAGCGCCAGTTGCTGCCACAGCGGCGTGTCCTGTTCGCCGATCAGCGCGGGCACCGTGGCCACAGTCGGGGTCAGGTAGAGATCGTAGCGATTGAAGAACTCGCCCACGGCACGCGCAAAATCATTCCAGCGGAACAGCGAGCGGGTGTACTCGCCAGCGGAAAGGGCGCGGCCCAAGGAAGCCAGTGCCCGCGTATCCAGTTCGAAATCACTTTCCGCCGCACCGGTCAGGCGCTGCGCCTCCGCCATATTGGCCGCGGTCTGGCCCATATACATGGTGAGGAAGGCCTCGGCCAGGGCACGACCATCAACCACCGGTTCCGCTTCCTCCACTTCATGACCCAGGCGGCGCAACAGCGCGATGCTGTTTTCCACGGCCCTTACACAATCGGCATCCACACCCAGGCCCAGCGGTGAGCGTGTGGAATACGCAATGCGCAGACGTCCCGGTTCGCGGCTGATTTCTTCACGGTAAGGCCGTTCGGGCGGACGGATACGGAAAGGCGCGCCGGTATCCGGGCCCTGCAAGGCATCCAGCATGGCCGCACTGTCACGCACGCTGCGCGTCAGCACATGTTCGCTGGAGGCGCCATGCCAGAACTCGGCGAAATGCGGGCCGGAGGGCACGCGGCCGCGCGAAGGGCGCAAACCGAAGAGACCGCAATGCGAGGCGGGAATACGTATGGAGCCGCCGCCATCGCTGGCACCGGCCATGGGCACGATGCCAGCGGCCACTGCCGCGGCCGCCCCACCGGATGAGCCGCCCGGTGTACGCGTCTGGTCCCAGGGATTGCGTGTAGGTCCCCAGAAGGCGGGCTCGGTCGTGCCCTTGAGTGCGAATTCCGGTGTATTGGTCTTGCCGAAAATCACCAGGCCGCTGTCCAGCGTACGCTGCACATAGGAAGAGTGGCGATCGGGCCGGTAATCACGCAGGGCGCGGCTGCCGGCCGTGGTGGGCACGCCGGCATAGTCCTGGGCGATGTCCTTGATGAGGAAGGGGACGCCGGCGAAAGGACCGGACAAGGCTTCCTGCGCACGTTTTTTCGCGATCTCCGCCATGGGGATGACGATGGCGTTGAGCGCGGGATTGACCTCGGCGGCACGCGCCTGCGCGCATTGCAGCAACTCGGCGGCGCTGGTTTCACCGCGGGCCACAAGTTCGGCAAGTCCCAGGGCATCGTGCTGGCGGTACTCTTGGAATTTCATGCGGCCTCCGCTTTCAGGTCGGTTGCTGGCTTTGCTTCCGGGTGGCCCGCCAGCCCAGTGCCAGCAGCAGTGCGCACAGGATGAGCACGGGCAGGTTGCCGAGTACAACATAGGGCGTGGCGCCGTGGTAACCATGCACATCAGCCCGCAGCACCAGGCGCTGGAACTGCGGGGCATGCTCGCGCACCTTGCCGTGCACATCGATGATGGCGGAGATGCCGTTGTTGGTGGCGCGTATCACTTCACGGCCTGTTTCCAGCGCACGCATGCGCACCATCTCGAAATGCTGGTGCGGGCCTATGGACTGGCCGAACCAGCCGTCATTGGAAATGGTGGTGAGTACATCACTCTGTCCGGCGATGCGGCGCACCAGGTCGGGATAGGCGATCTCATAGCAGATCATGGGACCCAGGCTCATCTTCTGTACCGTCAGCGGACTCTGGCCGGGGCCGCCGGTGGTGAAGCTGGTCATGGGCATGTCGAAGAAGGGAATGGCGCCGCGCAGCCAGGCCTCCAGCGGAATGTATTCACCGAAGGGCACCAGGCGCTGCTTGAAATAGAGGCCGCTGCCTTCACCCTGCGCCAGGATGGCGTTGTAGATACGGAATTCGCGGCGGTCGTCGTCCACTTCCATATAGGGGATGCCCGTCACGAAAGCAGAGTGGCCGGTGAGGGCGTTGTCCTGCATTTCCGCCAGCACATCCAGGGACTCGTGGTAGAACATGGGAATGGCCGCTTCCGGCCAGATCACCAGGTCACGTCCCCATTCGGATCTGGAAAGCTCGCGATAGATTTCTATGGTCTTGTCGCGCCACTCCAGCTGCCATTTGGATTCCTGCGGGATATTGCCCTGCACGATGCTCACCGACAGCGATTCGCCGGTGGGCTGCGTCCAGTTCACCTGCTGCAGGCCGAAGCCCGCCAGCCAGAATGCTGCGGCAGCGGCCAGCCAGGGCCAGCGGCGGCGTTCCGCCAGCGTGCGGAAAATCGCCAGCGCGGAAAACAGCGCGATCAGGCTGACGCCGAACACACCGAGCAAGGGCGCAAATCCCGACAGCGGTGTATCGATAAAGGCATAGCCACTGAACAGCCAGGGAAAACCGGTGAGCAACCAGGAGCGCAGCCAATCACCCAGCACCCAGAGCGCGGGCAGCGTGAGCAGGGACAGGCGCTGCAGACGCAGGCGTGCATACCAGTAGCCGATCAGGGCAAAGAACAGCGCCATCACCGCCGAC
>DASUXS010000383.1:0-10849 GCA_036377855.1 Moraxellaceae bacterium | reverse complement strand
CCTTCGGCCTGGGCGGTGGTTTTTCACTCAGTCCCAGGCCCTGGTGCTCAGCCTTCCTTTAACCTTTCCTTAACCTTCAATGGCCTTGCGGATACGACCCAGCGCATCTTCCAGCACCTTGGGGGAGGTGGCGTAGGAGATGCGCATATGGCCGTCGAGACCGAAGGCCGAGCCCGGCACCACGGCCACGCCGACGGTGTTGAGCAGCAGCTCGGAGAACTCCAGGTCGTTCTTCAGGCCCAGCTTCTTGATGGCACCCTCGACATTGGCAAAGGCGTAGAAAGCGCCATCGGCCGGCGAGCAGGAAATGCCTTCGATGCTGTTCAGGGTTTCCACCACATAGTCATGGCGCTCCTTGAAAGCCTTGACCATGGGCACCAGCACGTCCTGCGGACCGTTCAGCGCGGCCTCGGCCGCCACCTGGGAAATCGAGGTGGGGTTGGAGGTGGACTGGCTCTGCACATTCTTCATGGCATTGATGAGCTTCACCGGGCCGGCGGCGTAGCCGATGCGCCAGCCGGTCATGGCATAGGCCTTGGACACGCCGTTCAAGACGATGGTGCGGTCGTAGAGATCCGGCGCCACGGTGACGATGTTCTCGAACTTTTCCTTGGTCCAGATGATGTGTTCATACATGTCATCGGTGGCCACCAGCACATGCGGGTGCTTGCGCAGCACGTCCGCCAGGCCCAGCAGCTCGGCCTTGCTGTAGACCATGCCGGTGGGGTTGGAGGGGCTGTTCAGCACCAGCAGGCGGGTCTTGGCGGTGATGGCGGCTTCCAGCTGCGCGGCGGTGATCTTGTAGCCCTGCGACTGCGGGCATTCGATGCACACGGGCACGCCGTCGGCGATCAGGGTCATGTCCGGGTAGGACACCCAGTACGGCGCCGGGATGATGACTTCATCGCCCTTGTTGACCAGGGCCAGGGCCAGGTTGAAGAAGCTCTGCTTGCCACCGCAGGACACCAGGATCTGGTTGGCGGCGTAGTCCAGGCCCTGGTCGCGCTTGAGCTTGGCAATGATGGCCTTCTTCAGGCCCGGGGTGCCGTCCACGGCGGTGTACTTGGTGAAGCCGGTCTCGATCGCCTTGATGGCGGCCTGCTTGATGTGCTCGGGGGTGTCGAAGTCAGGCTCACCGGCGCCCAGGCCGATGATGTCCTTGCCCGCAGCTTTCAGCTCGGCGGCCTTGTTGGTGACGGCCAGGGTGGGAGAGGGCTTGATGCTCAGTACACGTTCAGACAGGCGGATGTCCACGGCAAAACCTCGTGTTGGACGGGTGGAGAAAGGGGAAACCGCCGGATGATACCGGAAGGAGGTCGGCGCTTGTACCGCTAATTCGTGGGGAAATCCGGCCGGTCAGGCATCGCGCTTTATGCAACGTCGGCGTTGCTATCCGCCGCATCATGCCGGCAGGCGGGAAAGCGCAGGCGGCCGAGGATGGGCGTGAGCAGGGGTTCGACACCGGCGTCGATGATTTCCTTGATGAAGCCGGGCAGGTCCACGGTGGGGATCAGGTCGGGATCGGCATGGATGGGCGTCATCATGGTGTCCCAGTGGCAGGGGATGATCCAGCGCGGCTGCAGCAGGCGCACCACGTCCTTCACATAGTCCGCGCGGTATTTGCGGCCTATGGCGCAGAGGCAGACGATGTCGGCGCGCTGGCCTTCGAGCTCTTCGTTGATGAAGTCGGCGCTGTCGATATGCACGATGCGCAGGCGGCCGGTATCCACCACCCAGTTCAGCACCAGGCCATGCTTGAGGTCGGCCATGCGCGGTGGCCAGGCCGGCATCATGGTGATGTCGCCGGGCATGGGGATGCGGCCAAAGACCTTGCCGTGGCGCGAGGGCAGGCCGCGCACGGTCCAGCGGCCACTGCGTATGTCTTCGCGGCCGCTGGTGGCCAGCAGCTGCTGCGGCGGCAGGCCGGCGGCGCGGCCGACCATGATGGTGGAGCTGGAGCCTATGAGACGGGCACCGGTCTGCTTGCAGAGATCGGGTGCGTCCAGGATGTGGTCGTAGTGGGCATGGCCCACCAGTACGTCATCGGCATGCGGGATGAGGTCGCGTATCAGCTCGGTGTCCGGATGCAGGCGCGCGGTCAGGGTCTTGCGCAGGTTGGGGCGGGAAACATAGGGGTCCAGCACCACGGTGCGCTGCTCGCCCTTGATGATGAAGCCGGCGGTCCCCAGATAGGTGATCTCGATGTTCTCTGCTTCAGCGGCCTGCTCCTCGGCGCTGCCGGCATGGTGGCCGACGGGGCAGAACCATTCGGTGCGGGCCTGTTTCAGGCCGATCATGCGTTTCCACAAAGCCATTCTGGTTGTCTCGTGTGCTGTCTCGTGCTGCTGAGCGGTGGGCGATGGCCGCTGTGACGGCCGCCATGGGCACAGCCTAGCTGCCGGCCCGGGGCTTGGCACTACGGAAACTACGTGAATCGCGGGGAGCTGTCAGTTTCCTGTCAGTTCGAAGCGCCTGCCGGGGCGTGTACACTTGCCGGTCCTGTATGAGGCGTGCCTGCGAGGATGTGCCATGAGCGAAGCGACGCTGTTCAAGCTGGAATCCAAGTTCGCACCGGCCGGTGACCAGCCGGGGGCCATCGCCAAGCTCACCGAGGGACTGGAGGACGGCCTGTCGCACCAGATACTCCTGGGCGTCACCGGTTCCGGCAAGACTTTCACCATTGCCAACGTGATTGCCAGGGAACAGCGGCCCACCATCATCCTGGCGCATAACAAGACGCTGGCGGCGCAACTCTATGGCGAGTTCCGCGAATTCTTTCCGGACAACGCCGTCGAATATTTCGTTTCCTATTACGACTACTACCAGCCTGAAGCCTATGTGCCGTCCTCGGACACCTTCATCGAGAAGGATTCGTCCATCAACGAGCATATCGAGCAGATGCGTCTCTCCGCGACCAAGGCCTTGCTGGAGCGGCGCGACACCATCATCGTGGCCACCGTATCCGCCATCTACGGCCTGGGTGATCCCGACGCCTATATGAAAATGCTGCTGCATGTCTCGCGTGGCGAGCGCATAGACCAGCGCGCCATCCTGCGCCGGCTTGCGGAAATGCAGTACACCCGCAATGACGTGGAATTCTTCCGCGCCACCTACCGCGTGCGCGGCGATGTCATCGATGTCTTCCCGGCGGAATCCGAGCGCGATGCCGTGCGTATCGAGCTCTTCGATGACGAGGTGGAGAACATCAGCTGGTTCGACCCGCTCACCGGCGAGGTGCTGCGCAAGGTGCCGCGCGTCACCATCTATCCCAAGAGCCATTATGTGACGCCGCTGGAGCGCATCCACGCCGCCATCGAGGCCATCAAGGAGGAGCTGCCGCCGCGCCTGGAGTTCTTCCGCGAGAACAGCAAGCTGGTGGAAGAGCAGCGCCTGCGCGAACGCGTGCGCTACGACCTGGAGATGCTGCAGCAGCTGGGCTATTGCAACGGCGTGGAAAACTATTCGCGGCACCTCTCCGGACGCCAGCCTGGAGAGCCGCCGCCCACGCTCTTCGACTACCTGCCGCCCGATGCCATCCTGGTGGTGGACGAATCCCATGTCACCATTCCGCAGCTGGGGGCCATGTACAAGGGTGACCGCGCGCGCAAGGAAAACCTGGTGAACTACGGCTTCCGCCTGCCCTCGGCGCTGGATAACCGCCCCATGATGTTCGAGGAGTGGGAGCGCATCGCGCCGCAGACCATCTTTGTGTCCGCCACGCCGGGCAATTATGAGCTGCAGAAATCGGGGCAGACCGTGGAGCAGGTGGTGCGTCCCACCGGCTTGGTGGACCCGGAAGTGGAAATCCGTCCCGCCACCACCCAGGTCGACGACCTGCTTTCGGAAATCCGCAAACGCGTGGCGGCGGAGGAGCGCGTGCTGGTCACCACCCTCACCAAACGCATGGCGGAAGACCTCACGGACTATCTCTCCGACCACGGCGTGAAGGTGCGATACCTGCATTCCGACATCGACACCGTGGAGCGCGTGGAAATCATACGCGACCTGCGCCTGGGCACTTTCGACGTGCTGGTGGGCATCAACCTGCTGCGCGAAGGCCTGGACATGCCGGAGGTGTCGCTGGTGGCCATCCTGGATGCCGACAAGGAAGGTTTCCTGCGTTCCGATCGTTCGCTGATCCAGACCATAGGTCGTGCCGCGCGCCACCTGAATGGCCGGGCCATTCTCTATGCCGACCGCATCACCGGTTCCATGCAGCGCGCGCTGGATGAAACCGAACGTCGCCGGGCCAAGCAGATGGCCTTCAATGCCGAGCACGGCATTACGCCGCGCGGTGTCAGCAAGGCCATCACCGACATCATGGATGGCGCTTACGGTCCCGCTGCGGCGCGTGCCAGGAAAGGCAAGGTGGCGGAGAAGAAGGGCGCCTACGATTTCAGCCTCAGCGATCCCAAGGCGGTGACGGCGCGTATCAAACAGCTGGAAAGCGAAATGATGGCGAAAGCCCGCAACCTGGAATTCGAGGAGGCGGCACGCCTGCGTGATGAAATCCATCGCCTGCGCGAGCAGGCCTTCGTGGCATAACCTCGGGCAGCGGGTGTGCCAGGCGTGGTGAACGCACCGTGGATCATGTCGGGAGCCGTGGCGTGATTCGGGGCAGGGCATCAGACCGGCCATCCGCGGGGCCCGCCGCCGGTCCTTGGCCGCTTTGGCAAAAACAAGCTGAATCAAGCAGTTGGTCGGGCTTCCCAGATCGGGCCTGAGGAGTTGCCGGGGCCCTGCCGTGCACCAGAGTTGTACACAGAAAGTGTCTGCTTACCGTGGAACGCGAGCGGAACTGCAAGTCATGCATCCGTCATCTGTTTGAAACACGCAAGCTCTTGATTTGGAAGCGTGAATTCTGTTGTTCAAAAAACCGTCAAATCGTCGCAAGACGCCTGTTACGGGCCTTTACAAAGAAATCCGCAAACTTCTCCACCAGTTTATCCACAGCTTCTGTGGATAAACGCGGGCGCGGGCGCTTGACAGCTTTGGCCAGTTGCCCATCCCCACCAGTCATCGGAACAGTTCGGGAACTTCCCGGAGTGCTTGTCCTGGCAGGTCAGTGATGAGGCTGTCGACCCCGTCCCGCTTCAGTTCGCGCATGCGCTCCACGCTGTTCACCGTCCAGGTCGAGACCATCAGACCCTGCGCATGGGCGGCGCTGATCAGGGTCGCCGTGCAGCGCTCCTGGTGCGGTCCCAGCGAACGGCAGCCCAGCGCCAGGGCGGCGGCCACCGCATCGCCGGCGTAATCTTTTTCAAACAGGAAGCCGCGCGGAATCTCCGGGGCTGTTTCGCCCACCAGTTGCAGGTAGCGCGGATTGAAGGAGGTGGTGAAGGCGCGCTCGCCAAAACCGAATTCACGCCAGAGCGCGGGGAATTTCGCCGCCACCACCTGGCAGTGCTCCTCCGTGGCGGCCTTCACTTCAAATTGTATGTGCTCGAAGTCGCGCAGCACTTCCATCACCTGGCGCAGGCTGGGCACGCCTTCGCGCTGCGGCCAGCCGGCAAAATGCAGGGCGGCATCCAGGGCCGCCATCTCCGCAGCGGTATGTTCGCCGACCTTGCCGCTGGCGCCGGTGCTGCGCTCCAGAGAGTAGTCGTGTATCACCACCAGCTCCTGGTCGCCCGTCACCTGTATGTCCAGCTCCACGGCGCGTACGCCGAGGTCGCGCAGGTAGCGGAATCCGCCCAGGGTGTTTTCCGGGGCTTCGCCACGGGCGCCGCGATGGCCTATGAGTTTCATGATGAGGTCCTGCAAGGGTAGGGCTGGCTTGCTGATGGTAGCGCGCCTGCATGACACAAAAGAAAAGGGCTAAGCACCTGGTCCGGCACCGTCATCCCCGCGCAGGCGGGGATCTCCATGACATGCAGCGGGCCTTGAAGACAGCTCTGCTGGAGTTTGGGAGATTCCCGCCGAAGTTTATGCCCTGCGGGTACGGGAACGACGATGATGTTCAGGGAGTGACGAAATCAGCCCCAAAGAAAAAGCCGGCGGATGCCGGCTCGTTCTCGCGCTACAACAACTGCTCTGCCATCAACGGTCTTCTGTTGATTCGTGCTTAGTTGATGATGATACGACCCGTTGCCGGATCAAAACTATAGGTGCCGTCGCCCTTGGGCTTCTTGGGCTCTTCCACCGGAGCGGGGGCCGGAGCCGGAGCCGCGGTGCTTTCCACGGGAGCCGGTGCGGCTTCAGGAGCCGGTGCGACGGCGGCGGGCTTGCTGGCTTCCGCGGCAGCTGCCGCCTTGGCCTGGGCCTCAGCGGCCTTGGCGGCGGCTTCCTGGTCGGCGCGGGCACGGGCCATGGCTTCGCGTTCGCGGGCCTGGCGCTCGAGCTCAGCCTGGTCGACAGCGGGCTTGGGAGCCGGGGCTGCAACCGGAGCCGGAGCGGCCGCAGGGGCGGGGGCCGGTTTCGCGGCAGGCGCCGTAGCGGCGGGCGAGCCCAGCACTTCAACGCTCTGGATCACGGTGGAACGCTCGAAGACCACGACAAAGCCGTTGTATTCCCAGCGGGTAATAGGCGGCTGGCCGACGGCGGCGTTCTTCCTGACAGGTGCCCCGAACTGCTTTTCCACGGCCTGCATGCTCTGGCCCGAGGCGGGCAGGTCGGCGGCGAAAAGCGGGGAGCTGAAGGCAAGCATGAGTGCACAGGTGCTGAGCTTGGCACGCATCATCATCCCTTTCCCTTTGTGGTTGTTATGGAATTTTCAAGCATGCTAGAGGCTTAGCGGCGAATATTCAACCGTTTTCGGGGTTCTCGAAGCCCTCGACGGCCTGGTTTTCGCGGACTTTGCGAGTGATGTCACGGGCCAGGGTCTGGCGGTCGTGGTGGCGGATGTTCACGAAGGCCACGCCGGCCCGGTAACCCTCCAGGTCCTCGTCCTCGCAGAAGACCACGCGGCCTATGGCGGCGATATGGTAGTTGCGGGCCTGGTTGCTGATGGCCAGGTGCAGGTAGCTGCCGGGGGTGAGGGCTTCGGCGGCATGGAAGGACAGGCCGCCCTGGGACAGGTTCACGCGCTGCGGCACCGGCGAGAGCATGCGGCCCAGGCTGTCTTCTATGGCCTGGGCGATGATGTCCAGCTTGAGGTTGATGGCCTGGATGAGGCCGCCCATGCGCGGGTTCTCGCGCATCAGGGCTTCGATCTGGCTGCGCTGCACGGTGTCGATCTGGGCCAGTTCTTCGGCCAGGGTGAAATGCTGGGGGAGCTCGAAGCGGGTGTCGTAGGGATCGGCTTCGATTTCACGGGGACTGATGCGCTGGTAGACCACGGCGAGGGTGGAGCTCACCCGTTTTTCGTTGCGGCGTTCGTTGCTCAAATCTTGATCATGGCTCATGGAGCCGTCCCCTGTTGTTCTTGTGTTGTGGTGGCCGGGGCCTGCTTGCCCGGGCCTTGGCCAAGTGTGCTTTAATGCGCCGCATGTTCAAGCCCACCCCGCTCTTCATCGGCCTGCGCTATACCCGCGCCAAGCGCCGCAACCATTTCATTTCCTTCATTTCCCTTACATCCATCCTCGGATTGATGCTGGGTGTGGCGGTGCTGATCACCGTGCTTTCGGTGATGAACGGTTTCGACCGTGAGCTGAAAAACCGCATTCTCGGCATGGTGCCACAGGCCACCCTGCACGCCTATGAACCGTTTCGCAACTGGAAGCGGGTGGTGGATTTTTCCGAAAAGCAGGAGGGCGTGCAGGCCGCGGCTCCCTTTAACCAGCTGCAGGGCATGGTGGCGGCCGGCGGCCAGGTCAGCGGCGCCCTGGTGACGGGCATAGAGCCTGAGCTGGAAAAGAAAGTTTCCATCGTCCACCAGCATATGCAGGACGGCAGCATAGAGGCACTGCGCGAAGGCGAGTTCGGCATCGTGCTGGGCTCGGGCCTGGCGGCCAATCTCGGGGTGTCCACGGGCGACAAGGTGACGCTGGTGCTGCCCGAGGCGGCCATGTCGCCGGCCGGCGTGATTCCCCGTTTCAAGCGTTTCACCGTGGTGGGCGTGTTCAAGGTGGGCGCGGACATCGACGGCCTGCTGGCCTATGTGAACCTGCACGATGCCGGCCGCCTGCTGCGCATAGAAGACAAGGTGCAGGGCGTGCGCCTCAAGCTGGATGATCTTTTCGACGCACCCCAGGTCAGCTACGAGCTGGTGCAGCAGCGTCCGCAGGATTTCTTCGCCAGCAACTGGACGCAGACCCACGGCAACCTCTTCAACGCCATCAAGATGGAAAAGGCCATGATGGCGCTGCTGCTGCTCTTCATCGTGGCGGTGGCGGCTTTCAACATCGTCTCCAGCCTGGTGATGGTGGTGACGGACAAGAAAGCGGACATCGCCATCCTGCGCACCCTGGGCGCCAGCCCCGGCACCATTATGAAGATCTTCATGGTGCAGGGCACCATCGTGGGCGTGGTGGGCACGCTCTCCGGCGTGCTGCTGGGCGTGCTGCTGTCGCTGACCATCAGCGACATCGCCAGCGGCATCGAGCATCTCTTCAACATCAGCCTCTTCGACGCCTATTTCGTGAACTACCTGCCTTCGCAGCTGGAACTGGACGACGTGCTCTGGGTCAGCCTGATTGCCTTCGGCCTGAGTTTCCTGGCCACGGTCTACCCGGCGCGTCGCGCCGCCCGCGTGCAACCGGCGGAGGCCCTGCGCTATGAGTGAGCTGGTGCTGGACGCCCGTGGCCTGGTGAAACGTTTCGCGGAAGGCCCGCAGACGCTGGAAATCCTGCATGGGGTCGATGTGCAGGTGGCGCGCGGCGAATTCGTGGCCATCGTCGGCAGCTCCGGCTCCGGCAAGACCACGCTGCTGCATCTGCTGGGCGGGCTGGATACGCCCAGTGCCGGCGAGGTGAAGATCTGCGGCCAGGATTTCAGCCGCTGCAATGAAGTGCAGCGCGGCGTGCTGCGCAACCGCCATATCGGTTTCGTCTATCAGTTCCACCACCTGCTGCCGGAGTTCACGGCGCTGGAAAATGTCTGCATGCCCTTCCTGCTGCGCGATGGCGATATCGCCGAGGCCACGCACAAGGCCACGGCGCTGCTGCAGCGTGTCGGCCTGGGCGAACGCCTGCAGCACAAACCCTCCGAGCTGTCCGGTGGCGAGCGCCAGCGTGTGGCCCTGGCGCGTGCGCTGGTGACAGAGCCGGCGGTGGTGCTGGCTGACGAGCCCACCGGCAACCTCGACAACGACACTTCGGCCGAAGTGCAGACCCTGCTGGCGGAACTGAACCGCGAGCTGGGCATCAGCTTCATCATCGTCACGCATGACCTCAGCCTGGCGGCGTCGGCGCAGCGCATCCTGCGCATGGACCATGGGCGCTTGACGGAGCCGGTGGCCGCCGTTTGAGACCGCCGCTGTCGCCATGAAAAAAGCCCGGGAAATCCCGGGCTTTTTCCTTTTATTTTCCCTGGCGCGCCGCGCGCCGTTTTTCCCAGGCCTGCACCACATGCCAGCGCCAGTACAGGCGCATCAGCACATAGCCGATGCTGCCAAACAGCAGGCCCAGGCTGAGGGCGCCCACCACCAGGGGGCGCACATAAATGGAAAGCCGGCTGGAGCTGGCTGCGCTCCCGCTGGAAAACATCTGTGACAGCGCCGTGCCGAGATCGTTCAGCAGCACGCTGAGTTCTGCGCTGCCCAGCGTGGGCGTGCCCAGCAGGTGGCTGCCGGTCCAGTAGGCCAGCCAGGCCAGGGGCAGCAGGGTCAGCGGATTGCTGAGCCAGACCAGCACGATGGTCAGCGCCAGGTTGACGCGGAAGAGCAGGGCCACGCCGGTGGCCAGCACCATCTGGAAAGGAATCGGCACCATGGCGCAGAACAATCCCCAGAACATGGCACCGGCCGCCGAGCGGCGATTGAGATGCCAGAGGCTGGGATCGGCCAGGCGCTTGCTCATGAAACGCAGAGAAGGGTGCTCGATGATGCGCTCGGGGTCAGGCAGCAGGCGACGTATCAGGTGTTTCGGCATGGACAGGCCCGGTGGGAGGTGCGCCATCTTTTCCAATCGACGCCGGAGGGTCAATGCGTTTTTTGCGGGAGGCGGCAAGGATGACAGCCTTTCGCCCTGATCCCCCCGACGACACAAGGATGTGCCATGGGACTGTTCCTGTTCGCCGCTGCCTGCGGCCTGCTGTTATTGCCGGTGCTGCCCGCGCTGCCGCCGCTGGCCCTGGTCTGGTTGCCGGCTTTGCTGCTGGCGCTGCTGTTGCGGCGCCTGCGGCGCCCGCGCGAAAGCTGGCTGCCGCTGCTGTTTGCCGCCAGCTTTTCCTGGTCGCTGCTGGCGGCCCAGCAGGCGCTGGAAATGCGTTTGCCGGCGGCGCTGGAAGGCCTGCCCCTGCAGGTGCAGGGCCGTATCTCCGGCCTGCCGGAGCCGGCCTGGCGCGGCCAGCGTTTCCGTTTCCAGCCGCAAAGCTTGGTGCTGGCGGGAAAGTCGCAAGCGGTGGCGGGGCAGTGGCAGCTGTTCACGGCGCAGCCGCTGTTGCTGCGGCCGGATGCGCAGTGTCGCTTGAGCGTGCGCCTGAAACGTCCGCATGGCGTGGCCAATCCCGGCGGTTTTGATTACGAGGCCTGGCTGCTGTCGGAGGGCGTGACCGCGACCGGTACGGCGACGGTCCTGCAGTGCACGGCCCCCGCCGCCGGGCTCGATGGCCTGCGCCACGCCCTGCGCCGCTTTTTCCAGCAGCATTTTGCCGACGCGGCCGAAACCGGCGTGATGCTGGCGCTGGTCAGCGGCGACCGCGCCCTCATTCCGCCTGCTCTCTGGGAGCGCTATGCGGCGACGGGTGTCGTGCATCTCATGGCGATTTCCGGATTGCACATCACCCTGCTGGCAGTGGTGGCGGCTGGAT
>DASUXS010000382.1:0-7839 GCA_036377855.1 Moraxellaceae bacterium | reverse complement strand
AGGGTTCGCGGCTGAAGCCGCTCCTACGGGAGAGCAGCATATGTGCGGAATCGTCGGAGCCATTGGCAATCGCAACATCGTGCCGGTCCTTGTAGACGGCCTCAAGCGTCTGGAATACCGCGGCTATGACTCCTCCGGCATCGCCGTGCTGGACGGCGAGATCCGTCGCGTGCGCCGTGTCGGTCGCGTGGCCGAAATGGAAAGTGCCGCGCTGCAGGAAAAGGTCAACGGCCAGCTGGGCATAGGCCATACGCGCTGGGCCACGCATGGCGGCGTCACCGAACCCAATGCCCATCCGCATGTCTCCGGCGACCTGATTGCCGTGGTGCATAACGGCATCATCGAAAACCACGATGAAAAGCGCGCCGAGCTCAAAGCCCAAGGTTATGAGTTCACCTCGCAGACCGATACCGAAGTCATCGCCCACCTGGTGCACAAGCATTACCAGGGCACACGCGATCTTTTCGCGGCGGTGCAGACGGCGGTGAAGGAACTGGTCGGTGCCTACGCCATCGCCGTGGTGGCCCAGGACCAGCCCGACCTGTTGGTGGTGGCGCGCATGGGCTGCCCGCTGCTGGTGGGCGTGGGCGAGGGCGAGAACTTCGTGGCCTCCGATGTTTCCGCCGTGCTCTCCGCCACGCGTCGCGTGATGTACCTGGAAGAGGGCGACGTGGCCCGTATCACGCGTGACGCCGTGAAGGTCTTCGATATCGAAGGCAATGCCATAGAGCGCAAGCTGCACTTGTCCGATGTGTCGCTGGCGTCGCTGGAGCTGGGCCCCTACAGCCACTTCATGCAGAAGGAAATCCACGAGCAGCCGCGCGCGATTTCCGACACCGTGGAAAACATTCTTGAAGCGGGCTTCTGCCCGGCACTGTTCGAGGGTGATGCCGCCAGCGTTTTTGCCGGCGTGAAAAGCGTGCAGATCATTGCCTGCGGTACCAGCTTCTATGCCGGCTCTGTGGCGCGCTACTGGATTGAAAGCATCACCGGCCTGCCCTGTGCCGTGGAAGTGGCCAGCGAATACCGTTACCGCAGCGCCGTGGCGAATCCGGACAACCTCATTGTCACCATCTCGCAGTCCGGCGAAACCCTGGACACCATGGAGGCGCTGAAATACGCCAAGTCCCTGGGCCAGCCGCGCACGCTGTCCATCTGCAATGTGCGCGAGTCCGCCATTCCGCGTTCCTCCGCCGTGGTGTTCTACACCAAGGCCGGCGCCGAAATCGGCGTGGCTTCCACCAAGGCCTTCACCACCCAGCTGGTGGCGCTGTTCACGCTGGCCATCACCCTGGCCAAGCTCAATGGCCGGGTCACGCCGGATCAGGAAGCAGGATATCTGGACGCACTGCGCCACCTGCCGGGCAGCGTGCAGCATGCCCTCAACCTCGAGCCGCAGATCACGCCCTGGGCCAATCGTTTCGCCGAGAAGAACCACGCGCTCTTCCTGGGCCGCGGCGTGCATTACCCGGTGGCGCTGGAAGGCGCGCTCAAGCTCAAGGAAATCACCTATATCCATGCCGAGGCCTATCCGGCCGGCGAGCTCAAGCACGGCCCGCTGGCCCTGGTGGACGAGAACATGCCGGTGGTGGTGATCGCGCCCAATGACGCCCTGCTGGAAAAGGTGAAATCAAACATGCAGGAAGTGCGCGCCCGTGGCGGCGAGATCTTCGTCTTCGCCGACCTGGATTCGCATTTCACCGAATCCGAAGGCGTGCATGTCATACGCACCCCACGCCATGTCGGCATTCTCTCGCCCATCGTGCACTCCGTGCCGGTGCAGCTGCTGGCCTACCACACGGCCCTGGCCCGCGGCACCGATGTCGACAAGCCGCGCAACCTGGCGAAGTCGGTGACGGTGGAATAAATAAAAAGGCCCGCGACTGCGGGCCTTTTTATTTCAGGAGTCTTTACTCGACGGCGCAGACCGCCAGCAATCCGGCATGGGCCGCTGCCGCAAACTGTTCGCGCAGGCTGGCCGGCGAAGTCTTGCGCCGCCCCTCCAGCCAGTGCCGGGCATAGTCATGCACCGGGCCGCTGAGCACCGAGGCATAGACCGGGCTCTTGCGGGCGGCCAGGCCTTCGGCGCCAGGCAGCGCCAGCACGTCCGCCCACCATTTATGGGTGGCGGCCGCGGTTTCTTCCATGAAGGCTTTCTCCCGGTCCGCCTGCACCAGCACCATGCGGTGGTTGAAGACAAAGCGCGCCCAGTCAGGATTTTCCACGATCCAGTCGATATTGGCGTCGATCACGGCGCGAACGGCTTCTTCCAGGTTGCGCACCCCGGCAAGGCGGCCTTCCAGGTTCTCGCGGAAGTCGCGCAGGCCCTGCATATAGACCTCCGCGGCAATCCCCTCCTTGTTGCCGAAGCGGTGGTAAAGGCTGCCGACGCTGGCGCCGGAGGCCTCGCGGATCATATCTATGGTGGTGGCTTCCACGCCATGGCGGGAAAAACAGGCGAGGGCGGCCTCGATGATGAGGCGGTGGCGGTCGCTTGACGGGGATTTCGTCATTAGAATAATCTTCTAGAATCTTCTTCTGTCGAGGATGGTACAGGGTGGGCCGGCCAGCGGCCAGCCTGCTGCATCTTAAACGCAGCCCTGCCTTAACGCCTCCCGCGCCTCGTGCTTTCCGGAGTCCCACCCATGAATCCCCGCGAAATGACCGGCCTGCAGATCATGCAGGCTTTTGCCCAGGGCCTTTTCCCCACGCCCGGCATCGCCCGCACCATGCCCATGCTGCCAGTGGAGGTGGAGAAGGGACGCGTGGTCTTCAATGCCACGGCCAACGAGACGCATACCAATCCCCTGGGCAGCGTGCATGGCGGTTTTGCCGCCACGGTGCTGGACTCGGTGACGGGCTGTGCCACGCATACCGTGCTGGCCGCCGGCGAGAGCTATGGCACCACCGACCTCAGCATCAAGATGTGCAAGCCCCTGCCTTTCAACAAGCCGCTGCGCGCCGAAGGCCGGGTCATCAATGCCGGCGGCCGCCTGGTGATTTCCGAAGGCGATATCCGCGATGAAGAAGGCACGCTCTACGCGCATGCCACCGCCACCTGCATGATCCTGCGCTGACGCCGGATCCTTCCTGAATCCAGTAGCCCGCCCCGGAGGCCGCCATGGATAGCCTGAAGCCAAGCGAAGCAAAACGAACGGAAAAAACCGCCTGCATCCTGTGTTCCCGCAACTGCGGCCTGGTGGTGGATATCGAAGGCGACAACTTCACCCGTATCCGTGGCGATGACGACCATCCTGTCTCCAAAGGCTATATCTGCCAGAAGGCGGCGCGCCTGCAGCACTACCAGCAGAATGCCGATCGCCTGCGCCATCCGCTCAAACGCCAGCCCGATGGCAGCTTTGTCCGCGTCAGCTGGGATGAGGCGCTGGATGATATTGCCGCGCGCCTGGTCGCCATCCGTGAAAAGCACGGCGGCATGGCTTTCGCGTCGGTAGGCGGGGGCGGGCAGGGCAATCACCTGGGTGGCGCCTATTCCGGACAGATTCGAGCGGCCATGAAAAGCCGTTTCAGCTATACCGCGCTGGGCCAGGAAAAGACGGGAGACTTCTGGCTCAACGGCCGCTTCTTCGGCAGCCAGCAATGCCATACCACGGAAGATGTGGAGTACTCGGACTATGTGCTCTTCATAGGCTGCAATCCTTTCCAGGCCCATGGCATTCCCAATGCCCGCGATGTACTGCGTGAGCTGAAAAAAGATCCTGCACGCACCATGGTGGTGATAGATCCGCGCCGCACGGAAACCGCCAAGCAGGCCGATATCCACCTGCAGCTCAAGCCCGGCACCGATGCCTACCTGATGAGCGCCATGCTCGCCATCATCGTGCGCGAGAACCTGCATGACCGCGAATTCCTCGCTGCCCGCTGCAAGGGCTTTGAGGAAATCGAAGCCATGCTGCGCAGCATTCCTGTCGAGGACTATGTGCGCCGCGCCGATGTGCCGCTGGCCGATGTGGAAAAAGTGGCGCGTGGTTATGCGCAGGCCAAGGCGGGTTGCCTGCGTATCGACCTGGGCATACAGCACACCCTGCACACCACTCTCAACGGCTACCTGGAAAAGCTGCTGTACCTGGTCACCGGCAATTTCGGCAAGAAAGGCGGCAACAACCTGCACACCTTCCTGCTGCCGGTGATAGGCGATACCGACGAACGCAAGCCGCGTTTCCGCCGTACTGCCCACCACAAGATGTTTCCCATTGCCGGCATCTATCCGCCCAACATCCTGCCGGATGAAATCCTGCATGAAGGCGAAGACCGTATCCGCGCTGTCTTCGTGGATAGTGCGAACCCAGCAGTAACCTATGCGGATACCAAGGCTTATGAGAAAGCCTTCCTGTCACTGGAGCTGCTGGTGGTGGTCGACGTGGCCATGAGCGAGACCGCGCGCCTGGCGCACTATGTGCTGCCCGCCGCCTCGCAGTTCGAGAAATGGGAGGCGACCGGCTTCAATCTGGAGTTCCCGGAGAACTTCTTCCACCTCCGCCATCCGCTGTTCACGCCACCGGACGAATGCCTGCCGGAGCCGGAAATCTATACGCGCCTGCTGGAGAAAATGGGCGAGATTCCCGCGCGTTTCCCGGCGCTGGAATGGATAGCCCGGCACGAGCCCAAAGCCTCCGGCCACCTCGCCTATATGGGCGCGCTGGCGGCCACCCTGGCGCGACGCAAAGCCTGGGTGAAGCATGCGCCGTCCATCATCTACCGCACGCTGGGCAAAGCCCTGCCACAAGGCGCCGCCACGGTGCTGCTGCCGCTGACCATGCAATACGCGAACACCTACACCGAGGCGGTACGCCGTGCCGGTCATCGCGGCAATCGCCTCACCCTTGGTACGGCCCTGTTCCGCGCCATCCTCGACAAACGCGCCGGCGCCGTAATGAGTCGCCATGAATTTGCCGATACCTGGTCCCTGTTGAAACACAAGGACGGACGCATACATCTGGTCATTCCGGAAATGCTGCAGGAGTGGCAGGCCCTGGAAACTGAAGTGCCGCCGGGCCAGGAGTTTCCCTTTATCCTGCTCGCCGGCGAACGTCGCAGCTACAACGCCAACCAGATCTATCGCGATCCGGCCTGGCGCAAAGTCGATCCGCACGGCGCCATGCGCATGAATCCCGAAGACGCGGTCGAGCTGGGATTGGAAGAAGGCGCCAATGCCGTCTGCGATTCCGGCCATGGCCGTGTGGATGTGGTGATTGAAATCGACGAAGGCATGCGTCGCGGTGTGGTCTCACTGCCGCATGGCTACGGCATGCGCTATGGCGACAGTGCGCCGGTGGGCCCGGAGATCAACCGCCTCACCAGCAGCAGCCATTGCGATCCGCTGTCACGCACGCCTTTCCATAAATACGTGCCGGTGCGAGTGACCAAGCCCAGCGTCGCTGCGACCTCCGCCTGAAGCCTCAGGGCAGGCGCTTGCGAATGAAGGGTGCGGGTGCGAGCCGCTGGCGGGAGGGGTGTTTGGCGGCCGGCACTCCAGTCGCGGCGGCGAGCTTAAGCACGTCATCATGGGATCGGGAAAAATCCCCACGCAGGCCGTCAACAACGGCCTGGCCGAGTACACGGTAGTAGGGCTGATTCCCCGGATAGTGGCGGCCCTTGAGCAGCCATGACACCAGTTTCAACACCATGACCAGCGGAAACAGTCTGCCTGCCAATTGGCGGTAGAGTTCAATGCCGTTTCGATAGGTGTAATACATACGCCACAGCCGCGTATAGCGCCCCGACTCCGCCTCCAGGCTTTCGCAATCGTGGATGAAGACGATTTCCGGCAAGAAAACCATGCGCATGCCGGCCTGGCGCAGGCTGTAGGTGTAGAGCACGTCATCGGCATAAATAAACAGCTCCCGGCGTGGCAGCAGCTGCGTCCGGTGCATGGTGGAAACACGCAGGAAGCATCCCACGAAAGAAGAGCAATCGATGTCAGCCGGCGCGGAGCCACGGTAGGCCGCGTCCGGCAGATGAAAGCCCATGCGCCCCTGCAGCAGGGTTGTCAGCAGGCGTCGTGCCGTCCCGAAGGGGTTGAGACTGGGGCGATTCATTTCGCAGATGCGGTATTGCGGCGTATACACCGCCGCGGCCACGCCACCAACCGTGTCCGGCAACGACGGCAGCATGGCCCGGAAGCGCAGGAAGGCGGAGGCCTCCGGCCAGGCATCATCATCATGGCAGACAATCCAGTCCGCGTGACCCTGCTGCAGAACATGGGAAAAACCGTGATGGAAACCGCCGGCGCCACCCTGGTTGCGGTCCAGATGCAGCACCGTGAGGCGGGGATCGCGCAAAGAATCCAGCCATTCGGCGCTGCCGTCACTGCAGGCATTGTCGACCACCACCACGCTGTCCGCCTGTGCGGCCAGGACATGCCGGAGTGTGCGCTGCAGTTTTTCCAGCCGGTTGAAGGTGACGATGACGACACAGAGATGGGTCATGATGATCAGGCCAGGGGATCGATGGTGAAGGCCGGCATGGGTTGGCCACTGCTCTCGGTGGCCAGGAATTGCCTGGCGGTGGCCAGTGCCTCGGCGATGGTGACGTGCATGTCCAGGTAGCGGTATGTGCCCAGCCTGCCGACAAAGGTGACGGCCTCCTCCGCGCGAGCCATGCCGACGTAGCGGGCCAGCAGAGCCTTCTCGTCCACCAAGCGTATCGGGTAGTAGGGAGTGTCATCTGCGCCGCAATCGCGGCTGTATTCCTTGAAGATGATGGTGTTTTCGTGGCTTTCCCAAGGCGAGAAATGCTTGTGTTCGGAGATGCGGGTATAGGGCACGCCGGCATCGCCGTAATTCAGCACCGGGTTGCCCTGGTAGTCCCCCGAATGGCGCTCCGCCACTAAATCCAGGGTGCGGTAACCCAGCCTGCCTTCGCTGAAGTCGAACCAGGCATCGATGGCGCCGCTATAGAAGACATGGTCGAAATCCACGCGTTGCTCACGCCCGAACAGGTGGCTGAGCTTCACGGTGACGCCCGGCACATCCAGGATGCGGGCAACGACATGGGTATAACCATGGCGCGGCATGCCCTGGTAGGTGCTGGCGTAGTAGTTGTCGTCGTAGTTGAAGCGTATCGGCAGGCGCTTGAGGATGCTGGCTGGCAGCAGCGAGGGCTCCATGCCCCACTGCTTCAGCGTGTAGCCGCGGAAGAAGGCTTCATACATCTCGCGTCCCACGAACTTGAGCGCCTGCTCTTCGAAGGAAGCGGGTTCGGCGATGCCACGTTCACCGACATCGCGCATGAAAGCTTCAGCCTCCACAGGCGAAAAGGTCTTGCCGAAGAACTGGTTGATGGTCAGCAGATTGATGGGCAGCGAGAAAACCCGACCCTGGGTGACGGTTTTGACGCGGTTCACGAAAGGCACGAATTCGTCAAACTGCCGCACGTAATCCCAGACTTCGGCATTGCTGGTATGGAAGATGTGGGGGCCGTAGGCATGCACCATGACTCCGGTTTCCACGTCCCTTTCCGTATGGCAGTTACCGGCCAGGTGCGGCCGGCCGTCAAAAACGGTTATTTCGTAACCACCGGCCAGTGCCAGTTCGCGGGCAATCACGGCGCCGGAAAAACCGGCGCCGACAATGGCGATCTTCTTCATATCATGCCTCTTGCAGTGTTCGTTTACTGAGAGCTGGCACGTCCCGCGCCGGTGAGGGGTCCTGGTAAACCTCCTTCCAGAAATCAGCTGTCGTCATGCCAGGAAACTGCTCGGCATAGGCTTGGCGGATGCGGGGAAGACGCAGAAGAAAACGCAGCAGGCTGAAGGCAAAAAGCGTGGTTTCCTTGAAGAAGCGCGGCTTGTCGTGGTGGGCGATGTAGCCCTGGCCG
>DASUXS010000381.1:0-3387 GCA_036377855.1 Moraxellaceae bacterium | reverse complement strand
CTGGGCTATTTCGTGGCCTCCGGCATGAAGTTGCCGGAAGCCGACCGCCGCGCCATCACCATAGAAGTGGCCATACAGAATGCCTCGCTGGCCCTGGTCATCCTTTTCACTTTCTATCCCAATGCCGGCGCCATGACCCTGGTCGCGGCCTTCTGGGGCGTCTGGCATATGGTCAGCGGCACCTTGCTGGCGCAGTGGTGGGCGCGTCGCAAACCGCAGGTCGAAGCTGACGCTGTCGCCGCACCGGCCAATACCCAGGAAGGTTGATGATGAGCGCTGACATGCAGAAGAAAATCCTGATCACGGGGGCAGCCGGTTATCTCGGCAGCCAGCTGGGTGAACGCCTGGCGCGTGACAATGCCGTGTTCGGTGTGGATATCCGCCCCGGCAACGGTGCATTCCCGGTGGAAGTGCTGGATATCCGTTCGCCGCAACTGGCCGCGCTGATGAGTCGTCATGGCATCACCCATGTGGTGCACCTGGCTTCCATCTTGCAGCCGGGCCCGGACCGTGAGCGCGATTACGACATCGATGTGAACGGCACGCGCAATGTGCTGCAGGCCTGCCTCAAGGCCGGTGTGCAGCATTTCACCTATACCAGCAGCGGCGCCGCCTATGGTTACCATGCCGACAATCCGGCCTGGATAGACGAGCAGGATGCGCTGCGCGGCAACCGTGAATTTTCCTATTCCGACCACAAACGCCTGATCGAGGAAATTCTGGCGGACTATCGCCAGAAGCAGCCGCAGCTGCAGCAGCTGATTTTCCGTCCGGGCACGGTGCTGGGTGCCAGCACCAACAACCTCATCACCAATCTGTTCCGCAAGGACAGGCTGCTGGCCGTCAGCGGTTCGGCTTCGCCTTTTGTCTTCATCTGGGACCAGGATGTGGTGAATGCCGTGGAGCTGGGCATACAGCGCAGCAGCACCGGCATCTTCAATATGGCCGGTGACGGTGCGCTCAGCATCGACCAGATTGCCGCCATCCTGGACAAGCCCGTGCTGCGCATTCCGGCCTTCGTGATTGCCACGGCCCTGGCGGTCGGCCACCTGCTGCGTCTTACCCGTTACGGTCCGGAGCAGGTGAATTTCCTGCGCTACCGTCCCGTGCTGTCCAACCGCCGCCTCAAGGAAGAATTTGGCTACCAGCCGGCAAAAAGTTCGGAAGACACCTTCCGTTATTTTGCCCGCCACGCCCTCGGCGCCCGGGTCTGACCATGGCTGTCGTGGTCTTGACCGGGGCCGCCAGCGGTCTGGGCTGGGAGCTGGCACAGCGTTTTGCCGCGCGCGGTGACGAGCTGGTGCTGGTGGATCGTGATGCCGCCCTGCTGCAGCAAAGAGCGGAGGTGCTGGCCGCCTCCACGCGTGTGCACAGTCATGTCATTGACCTGACGGATGCCGCGTCTGTCGATGCATTCTGCGCGGCCGTTTGCCGCGATTTTCCGCGTATCGATGTGCTGGTGAACAACGCTGGCATCACGCATCGCAGTGCCGCCATACAGACCCAGGCTGCCGTGCTGCGCCGCGTGATGGAAGTGGATTACCACGCCGCCGTGCAGCTGGCCCTGGGCCTGTATCCCGTGGTGGAAGCGGGGCAGGGGAGCATCGTGAATATCGGTTCCATGGCCGGCTGGATGCCC
Source organism: Moraxellaceae bacterium (assembly GCA_036377855.1). Lineage (GTDB taxonomy): Bacteria > Pseudomonadota > Gammaproteobacteria > Pseudomonadales > Moraxellaceae > UBA2031. The sequence continues at coordinate 1,748 of DASUXS010000381.1, read as the reverse complement.
GTTCCCGGTCGTGCCGCCTATTGCGCCGCCAAGGGGGCGCTGCACCAGTTTTTCGAAACTTTTCGTGCCGAAGTGCGTCATAAAGGCGTGCATGTGCTGATGGTTTATCCCTCTTTCCTGGATACGCCGATTGAAAAAAATGCGCTGGGTGCCGATGGCAAACCGGCGGCACATGCGCGCAGTACCGCCGGCCAGGTACGCTCTGCCGACTGGATGGCGGACCAGGTCATGGCCGCCCTGGAAAAGCGGAAGGAGCGGCTTTTCCCCGATAATTTCAGTGCTTTTGCCGCCATCCTCTACCGTCTCTGTCCACGGCTTTTCCACCGCCTGGTGCGTCGCCGTTTTGCGGCGGAACTGCCGCAATGATGGCAGCTGCGTGGCTGGGCCTGTGCATTTTCCTGGCCTGGACGATAGAAGCCATGTCGGGTTTCGGCAGCATCGTGATCGCGCTGTCGCTGGGTGCCTTGCTGCTGCCCATTGCCGACATGCTGCCGATTCTGGTGACGTTGAATGTGCTGAGCGGTACCTGGCTGCTCCTGCAGCATCGTCGCCATATCGACCGCAAATTGCTGTGGCAGCGCATCCTGCCGGCCATGGTGACAGGCACCGTGATCGGCGCCCTGCTGCGTGATGACCTGCCCGGAACGGCCCTGAAAACCGGGTTCGCGCTGCTGATCCTGTGGTTTTCCCTGCGCCAGCTATGGCTGCTGAAACGCGGCCAAGTGAGTGGCGAACATAAACCGGTGACTACACAAGGACTGATGTTGGGCGCCGGCCTGACCCACGGCCTTTTTGCCTCCGGCGGCCCCTTGCTGGTCTATGCCCTCGCCGGTGTCGGCGTACCCAAGGCGCGTTTCCGCGCCACGCTGATCACCGTCTGGCTGGCACTTAACGCCGTGCTGCTGGAGTTGTTCATCATGCAGGGCAGGATGCAGCCCTACCTGCCGCGTATTGCCCTGTATATTCCTGTGATCGTGTTGGCGGTGATCCTGGGCAACAGGCTGCATCATGGCCTGGATGAAGACAGGTTCCGGTTGATGGTGTTCCGCCTACTGGCCGTGGTGGGAGCAGCGTTGCTGCTATCTCAGGTGAGATCGCTGTGGTAGAAAGGGCCGCTGTTACGCCCGCCGTCAATCTTGAATTATGTCAAATTTGCAAAGTCAGGGATGAAAATGAAAATAAGCCAGATATGTGGGAGGTGCGGCGCCGGTCTTAAGGCATCGACCATTTCTTTGTCGTGGCCTTCGAACATCAAGTGCCGAGAGTGCCGTGCATCCCATCGCTATGCATACGCCGGGCTGATAGGAGCGGCTTATGTCAGTCTGATCATTGGCGTAACGCTGTTTATCAAGGCCGTTGTCCAGCTTTTCCCCAACGTTCATGACGAGGCTCATAGCGCGGGTGTGATTCAGGGTGCGGTGGCATTGCTGGCTCCCTTCATTGCCATTCTGCTGTTAGGGCCCGTCTATATCAGGCTGCTGGAGAAGTACGGCAAGATTCGTCTGAATGATTCCTGATCGGGAAAGACAAGGTCCTGGTCCTGTTGGTTTACTGGGATGCCTGTCGCAAGAAGAAAAGAATGGAAGGATTTAAATGAGTAAATATCCGTTGGCGGTAGACCTGGATAGAGTGGGAGAGTATCCCGCCTTGACCAAGTCCGGGGCGGGATATTTCTTTGATGAGGTTCTGGAGTACAGGGTCTGGTGTCATCCGGAGCGGGGTGCGCCTGATGAATGTAAGGGTGACGA
>DASUXS010000380.1:0-3389 GCA_036377855.1 Moraxellaceae bacterium | reverse complement strand
AGAAAATTCCCACTGGTACTGCAGATCGGTACCGGTCGCGGTCACGCTGAAGGTGGCGGTGGCCGGTGCCACCACTGTCTGGTCGGTGGGCTGCACGATGATGACAGGCGCGACCACAGCCGTCGTTACGGTCAACCGTGCCGGCGAACTTGCCATGGTGAGTCCGCCGGCCGTGACCAGCACACGGAAAAGATGGCCTGAATCCGCCATCGTCACTCCGGCCTGGCTGTGGCTGGTCGCCGTGGCGGCGGGAATGTCTGTCCAGCTTGCACCAGCATCCGTGCTGAGCTGCCACTGATAAACCGGCGACTGACCCGTGGCCATCACGCTGAAAAGCGCATCACTACCCGCCACCACCGCAATGTCTGCCGGCTGTACCGTGATGACGGGGGTGGGCGGCAGTGGCGGCGAACTGTCATCACTGCCGCACGCGGCCAGCAACACGGTCATGCCCAGCAGCAGGAAAGCCCACCACATCCCCTTCTTCCTCACCTCAATGCCTCTATCCATGTCCTGCTCCGGTCCTTGCGAGCCATCCCGGCCGCCATCTGTTGCTGCAGAGCATGAAAAGAAACAAAGGCAGGCAGCAGTGCCGAAAGTCATGTCATGGCAAAAGTGCGAGGGCAATCACGGCAGGCTGCCCTGGAAAATGACCTTTGACACTATCCCCCACCGGACGCCAAGGCCTACCATCCAGAGCATGAATGCAAGGAATGCGCTTTTTCCAAACATGAGCACGACCCCGACTGATACCGATGCCGGCACCGTCGGCATTCTGGTGGTAGACGATCACGAGCTCGTCCGCCTGGGATTCCGCGCGCTGGTGCAGTCGCAAGCTGGCGGGGCCGCGCAGCCGGCCCTAGTCGTGCTGGAAGCCGGCACGCTGGCTGAAGCCCTGTCGCTATATGGCGAACACCAGGCCGGTATTGCCGTGGTGGTGCTGGACCTGAGCCTGCCGGACAGCGACGGCCCCGACGGCCTCATGGCTTTCCGCCGGCAATTTCCCGCCGCAGCCGTGGTGGTGCTCTCGGGCACCGACAACCCTGCCATGGTGCAGAACGTGCTGGCGCTGGGAGCGGTGGCCTTCTTTCCGAAATCCGGCAACCTGGGCGACATGGTGGGCTTCGTGCACGCCTGCGCCCTGCACGGGCCGGAAGTGGCGGCCCGGCACTTGGCGCACCCCGTCGCCGCGATGACCAGAAACAGCGGCATGGGTGCTGCCGGCGAATTCACCTCGATCGCCGGCCAACCCTTGTCCACGCGCCAGTTACAGGTGCTGCAATGGCTGCTGGAGGGAAAATCCAACCGCGAGATCAGCCAGCTCGCCTTTCTCTCCGAAGGTACCGTCAAGAACCATGTCTCGACGCTGCTGCTGTCCTTCGGCGTACGCTCGCGCGCGCAACTCATCAGTAAGCTGCGTGCATGAATCCGCCTGGATCTGCTTCCAGCTCTCCCTCCACGGGAAACCCTGATAGCCCCGACCTTGCGGCGCTGATCCTGCGCGAACAGGCGGCTTCGCTGTTTTCCACCGTCCGCTCCGCCACCTGGAGCGATGGCGTGGTCACCCTCGTGTTCGGCCTGCTCATGTACTGGCAGACGCATCAGCCCGTGATTTTCCCGTGGATGGCCCTGCATCTTTTCACTCTGACGCGCATGCGACTGATGACGGCGCATTTCGAGAGTGCTAGCAGGAGTGTGGAAAACTGGATAGACATCTATTGCCGTGAGCTGCGCCTCAACACCGCCGGATGGGGCTTGGCGCCCATCCTCTTTCTGCCAGCCAGCATTCCGCTCGCGTCTATCATGACCGTGGTCATCATGGCGTTCTGCATGGGAGGCGTCCTTGCGGTGGCACCACTGCGACGCGCCACCTACAACCTCCTCCTGCCAATGATGCTGGGACTGGTACTTGGTTTGCTCCTACGGCCCACCCTTCTGAACTTGTGTCTGGCCGGTTTCTGCACAGCCTTCCTGATCACTGTGCTGCGTTTTGCCAAGGCCCAGCATGAATTGCTGACCAACGCTCTGCGCACCCGCTTTGAAAAAGCAGCCCTGGCCGAACGACTGGAGAAACAGGTGCGGGCCACCGAACAGGCAAGCCAGGAAAAAACCCGTTTCCTCGCCGCCGCCAGCCATGACTTGCGCCAGCCCCTGCACGCCATCGCCTTGCTCGGCGCAGCGCTGGAAAAGGAGCTCGCCGACCGCCCGGAGCAGCACAATGCCGCTCGGCTGATGCGGGCCGTCAATGTGCTCCGACACTCCCTCGACACCATGCTGGACGTATCCCGGCTGGATGCCGGCGTGGTTGTCGCCGAGCGCCAGCCGATTTCGCTGCACAGGCTGTTCCGGTCGCTGAACCAGAGCTTTGTCAGTACTGCCAGCGAAAAAGATATACAGCTGCGCCTACGCACCAGTCCGCTATGGGTAGACAGCGATCCACAACTACTGCACCGCATGCTCGCCAACCTCATCGACAACGCCATCAAGTACACGCAGACAGGAGGCGTCCTTGTCGTGGCGCGCTGGCGCCGCCCCCCAGTCACGGGCAAGCAGAATGGCGAGGTATGGATAGAGGTCTATGATTCAGGCGTCGGCATTGCGCCTGAACAGCAGACACGGGTTTTCGAAGAGTTCTACCAGGTAGGCAATCCCGGCCGTGACCGCTCCCTTGGTCTGGGCATCGGCCTGTCCATCGTGAAACGGCTTTCCCTTCTTCTGGACCATTCCATAGAGCTCCATTCGGCGCTGGGGCATGGCACGCGCTTCCGTCTGCGCCTGCCCGCTGCCCGCCCCAAGCCCGTCCTGGGCTTTTCCCCAGACCTGACGATGCCTCCCACGCCGCGCGCCCAAAAAGTGCTTCTGCCCATGCGGGTGCTGGTGCTTGATGACGCAGCTGATGTGCGCGAGGCCATGCTTCGGCTGCTGAACTCATATGGCATCAAAGCTGAAGTCGTCGCCAACGAAATGGAGGCAACCGCCGCCCTCAAAGCTTCGGTGGAGCAGCTCGATCCTTTCTCCTTGGTGATATGCGACTTCCGCCTCGCCAACGGCGTCGACGGCCTTCAGGTGGGGCAGAGCCTGTCCAGGCGCTTTTTCAACATACCGTTGCTTCTGATCACCGGCGAAACCGCACCGGAACGGCTGCAACGCGTCCGCCAGACCGGCGTTCCTGTGCTCTTCAAACCTGTGAGCGCCGACCGCCTGTTACAGGCCATAGCCCTAGCCGTTGACTAGGTGTTCCCAGAGACTTCACGACGCATGCCCTCTCGCATAACGACTGGGCGACACCCCCACATACCGGCTGAATGCCGTACTGAATGTGCTGGCCGACGCATAGCCGACCGACTCAGCCACGGCGGCAACGGGTCGCTCTTTATCGCGCAGAAGAT
>DASUXS010000379.1:0-2098 GCA_036377855.1 Moraxellaceae bacterium | reverse complement strand
CGGCCAGTTTCATGGAGACATCGCCGCGTCCCTTCTCCATCCGTGCCGCCATACGTTTTGACGGGCAGGCACAGTTCCATCCACGCCAATACCTGCAGGCATTGGCCTGGGAAATCCCGGGCCAGGGCAGCCATGTCTTTGAACATACCCGCGTGCTGGGTTTCAGCCGCGGCAATCCCTGCACGGTGTATACGGAGCGCGGTGAGCTGCATGCCCGCGACATCATCCTGGCCAGTCATTTCCCGCTGGACGACAAGGCGCTCTATGCCCTGCGCCTGATTCCCCACCAATCCTATGTGCTGGGCCTGCGCCTCAGTGCTCCCGCTCCCCGCGGCACGTATATGGATGCCCAGACTTCGCATTCGGTACGCCAGCATCCCCTGACCCGGAATGGCGAGCCCGCGGGAGAATTGCTGCTGGTGGGCGGCGAAGGCCATCGTGTCGGTGAAGGCGGTGACACCGCCGCACGCTATCGCCGCCTGCAGGAATGGGCCTGCCAGCGTTTTGCGGTACAGGCCGTGGAATATCGCTGGACCACTTTCGACCATCGCGCCATCGACGGCCTGCCCTATATCGGGCGCGCCAATCCTTTCCAGGACCATGTCTACGTGGCCACCGGATTTGGCGGCTGGGGCATGAGCAACAGCACGGCCGCCGCCCTGCTGCTGCGCGACAAGATCCTGCAGAAAGAAAACAGCTGGCGTGAGCTGTTTGATCCCGGCCGCGCCAGCGGTGCCGCAGGATTCGGACGGCATGTGCTGGACGTGGGCAGGCATTTCATCGGGGACCGCCTGCACAAGGCACCGGCGCCGGACAGCATTGGCCCTGACGAAGGCGGCATCGTGGCCGGCAGCAGCGGACATGTCGCGCTTTACCGCGATGGCCAGGGCCACCCCCATGCCTTCTCGCCGGTGTGTCCGCATATGGGCTGCCATGTGAAATGGAATCCCGGCGAAAAAACCTGGGACTGCCCCTGCCACGGTTCGCGTTTTGATACGCAGGGGGAAATCATCAGTGGTCCGGCCCTGAAGCCGCTGGACCCCGTCGACTTGTAAAGCAAAGCCCGCTGCATGGCAGCTATGCCCGCTTGCGCCAAGGCGCCCTATCTTTTCCGCTAGGCCTTCTTGCGCCGCGCCGCCGCTTTCGTGCTTGCGGCCTTCGTACCGGCTACCTTGGTGGGGGCCGGCTTGTTTCCCGCCGCTGCCTTGCGCGCAGGCCTGCGCGTTTTCTCCCTCGCACCCCCTCCCACGCTTTTCCTGAGCAAAGCCACCAGGTCCACGACATTGGAAGGCGGTGGCGGAATATCCCCCTCTTCCGCCACCGCCACGGCATGCGTCTCCCTGCCCTTGACCTTGGTTTCCACCAGCTTGAGCAGGTCGTCGTGGAAGGTGTCCCTGTAGGCCGCCGGATTCCAGGCCTCCGTCATGCTGTCAATCAGGTTTTCCGCCATGGTGATTTCCTTGGCCGCCAGCCCCACGGAGCGCGCACTGCGTGCACTGCCGGCCTCAAACAGGGCCAGCTCGTGGGCATAGCGCAGGGTGATGAGCAGCAGTCCTTCCGGCTCGGCCACGATGGCCGCCAGGTATTGCCGGCTGCGCAGCACGATCTCGGCAATGCCGATGCGGCCGGATTTGCGCAGGGCTTCCTGCAGCAGCACATACACTTTCTCGCCGCCCTTGCCGGGCTGCAGGGAATACGGCTTTTCAAAATACGGCAGGGGAATCTCTTCGGCGGCGACAAAGGCCAGCAGGTCTATGGTGTGGGCTTTCTTGGGATTGGCAGCGCGGATTTCCTCATCGCTGAGGAGGACATAACGCCCTTCCTCGTATTCATAACCCTTGACGACATCGCCACGCTCCACCGGTTTTCCGGTGCGTTTGTTGATGCGCTGGTAACCCACGGGCGCCATGTCGCGCCTGTCCAGCAGGTCCAGGTCCAGCCGCCCTTCCTTGTCGGCCGGGAATAGCTCGACCGGAATGAAGATGAGGCCAAAGCTGATGGCTCCTTTCCACAGGCTTCTCATGATGCGGCCTCCACGGTCTGGCTGATGTCAGGCCACTATCCCATGATGCCATCCTGTCTTCCTGCGGGCCTGTGT
>DASUXS010000378.1:0-2492 GCA_036377855.1 Moraxellaceae bacterium | reverse complement strand
CAATCGTGAAACTTTCCTTTTCCTGGCCCTGCAAGCGCCGGTGGCGCTGGCCTGAGGGCGTTGCCGCCTTGCGGGTGGCCTCACTGTTCCAGGCTGGCAGGGCCAGTGATCTGGCCCGAACGCCCGGGGCTTTGTTGCTAGATTGGCCGCATCCATTTTTTGGGGAAATGTCATGAAAACCGTACTTATCACCGGCGGCAACAGCGGTATCGGCAAAGCCACGGCGCAGGCGCTGGTGGCCCAGGGCTTTCGCGTTTTCATCGCGGCCCGTGATATGCAGAAATCCGAGCAGGCGCTGGCGGAAATCAGCGCCGCGGTGCCCGGTGCGCAGATCGCTGCGCTGAAACTGGACCTCTCCGATTTCGACCAGATACGCGCCTTTGCCGCGGACTTCCGCCAGCGCGTGCCCGTGCTGGATGTGCTGCTGCTGAATGCCGGCCTGTTTCCCACCAGCAAGCAGTTCACCGCCCAGGGTTTCGAAATGCAGTTCGGCGTGAACCATCTCGGCCATTTCCTGCTGACGCAGCTGCTGCTGGATACCGTGAAAGCGGCACCGCAGGGCCGTATCGTCGTGGTGAGCTCCATCATGCACTGGCTGGGCCGTATCAATTTCGGCAGCTTCCGCGGCGAGAAGTTCTACAACCCTGTTGTCGCCTATGGCCAGTCCAAGCTGGCCAACCTGCTGTTTGCGCAGGAGCTGTCGCGGCGTCTCGAAGGCAGTGGTATTGCCGTGAATGCCCTGCATCCGGGTGGCGTGGATACCGGCATTGCCCGTGACCTGCCGAAGTTCGCGCAGAAGATTTATGGCGCGCTGACGGTGTCGGTGGAGAAGGGCGCGCAGACCTCCATCTTCCTGGCCAGTGCGCCGGAAGCGGCCGCACTTAGCGGCGAGTTCGTGATGAACAGCAAGGCAGCCTGGCACAGTCCGGTGGCGCGTCCGGCCGTGGCCAGGAAGCTTTGGGAAGTCAGCGAAGAGCTGGTGGCGGCGAAATATTGAGAGTGGGGTTCGCGGCTGAAGCCGCTCCCACGAAACCCTCTCTCCGTAGGAGCGGCTTTAGCCGCGAACCCAGCAATTTTTCTTAGAGCGCGCTTGTGTCGCGCTGCTCCCACCAGGCCTTGGCCAGTGCCAGTGCCTCTTCCTGGTCTCCGGCACGTTGCAGGGTCCGCAAGGCCAGCGCCACGGTGCCTATCACGGCCATCTCGCCATATTCATGGCGCTGCTGGCCACGCCACACCGCCAGCCAGTTTTCCAGCAGGAATTCTTCTTCCGGCGCATGTCGCGCCTGGAACAGCATGGGCCATTCCTCGTCCTGCTTGTCGCCATCGACAATGCGTTTGGCCAGACAGCTGCCATCCGGATTGCGTTCAATCTCGCCGCCTTCGCCCTTGATCACGCAGCTGTTGCGATAGCCCAGGATGGCCGCAGCCTCCTGGTGCGAGGCACGGTAGGCGGGATGGAAGATGGCCTGCATCACATGCGGTGCATCCAGCGGATTCAGCAGCCGCGCCAGCGTATGCACAGGGGAGCGCAGGCCCATGACATTGCGCAGGCCTATCATGTCACCGAGAGGCGGGCTCAGCGTATCCAATGGCAGATAGGCAAAGTTATGTGCCGCCACGGCCGTACGCACTTCCTCCCAGCTGCTGCACACTGGCAGGCGCAGCAGCGGCAGCACGTTTTCCGTGTAAAGACGGTTGATGGTGTGGCCGCTGGCGCCATGCATGAAGACGCGCACGCCATTGGCGGCCAGCAGCTTCACGGCAAACAGGAACCAGGGGTAGTGCTTGCGTTTGCCGGCGTAGGAAGACCAGTCCAGGTCCACGGCAATGGCCGGCGCTGCCATCTGCTCGCGTGCCGCTGCCACAAAGCCGGCCAGTTCCTCCGGGGTTTCCTCTTTCACGCGCAGCAGCATCAGGAAGGCGCCCAGCTGCACATCCAGCACCTCGCCGCGCAGGATCATGCCCATGGCCGCACGGGCTTCATCGAAGGACAGCGAGCGCGAACCGGTCTTGCCCTTGCCGATGATGCGCACGTACTGGGCAAAGGGGTGTTCGCTGTCGCGGTAGATGTTCTTCATGACCATGAGATGGCTCAGATGCAGTTGGCCGGTTTGGGCAGGCCGGCGATTTTGGCAATGGTTTTGGCGGGGGTACCGGGAAACAGCTGCATCACATAGATGCTGCCGGCTTTTTCCGGCCCCAGTTCCTGGCCCAGGAATTTCAGCAGGGGGCGGGTGGCCGGCGATAGTTCATAGCGCTCGTAGAAGCGGCGTATGGCGTGCAGGATTTCCCAGTGCGCCGGCGTCAGCGTGATGCCGTCCGCGGCGGCCAGTTCGGTGGCCAGGGCTTCGCTCCATTCGCGATGGTTGCGCAGGTAACCGTCGGCATCGAAGCGGGTGGCGTCCACGCTCAGCTCCAGCTCAGCGATTTTTCGTACTGCACGCAGAGGTCGACAAAGCCGCCGTGGTCCACCAGCGGAATGGAGTCCGGCC
>DASUXS010000377.1:0-6998 GCA_036377855.1 Moraxellaceae bacterium | reverse complement strand
ACGAGCTGCTCTGGTTCCTGGAAGGCTCCAGCGACAACAACCGGCTGCGCGAGCGCGGCGTGACGATCTGGGACGAGTGGGCGCGCGAGGACGGCGACCTCGGGCCCGTCTACGGCGTGCAGTGGCGCAGCTGGCCCACCGCCGACGGCCGCCATATCGACCAGATCAGCCAGGTCATCGAGCAGATAAAGAACACCCCGGATTCACGCCGTCTCATCGTCTCCGCCTGGAATGTGGGCGAGATTCAGAACATGGCGCTGCCGCCCTGCCACGCCTTTTTCCAGTTCTATGTCGCCGACGGCAAGCTCTCCTGCCAGCTCTACCAGCGCAGCGCCGACATCTTCCTGGGCGTGCCCTTCAATATCGCCAGCTACGCCCTGCTGACGCTGATGGTGGCGCAGGTCTGCAATCTCGAACCGGGTGATTTCGTGTGGACCGGTGGCGACTGCCATCTCTACAGCAACCATCTGGAACAGACCGATCTGCAGCTCACGCGCGAACCGCTGAAGCTGCCGCAGCTGCGCATCAATCCCGACGTGAAGAACATCTTCGATTTCAAGTTCGAAGATTTCACGCTGGAAGGCTATGAGCACCACGCCCACATCAAGGCACCCGTAGCCGTATGAGCAAGCCCCGTCTCGCCCTGATTGCCGCAGTCGCCGAAAACGGCTGCATAGGCATAGACAACAAACTGCCCTGGTACCTGCCGGAAGACCTCAAGTACTTCAAGGCCGTGACCTCAGGCAAGGCCATCATCATGGGCCGCACGACTTTTGATTCGCTGGGCCGGCCGCTGCCCAACCGCAGCAATATCGTGATTACGCGCAATCTGCATTTCCAGGCACCGGAAGGCGTGCGTGTGGTGTATTCGCTGAGCGAAGCCATCGAGGTCGCCGAAGCCGTGGCGCATATCCAGGGCCAGGATGAAATCATGGTGATTGGTGGGGCGCAGATCTATGGCCAGGCCCTGGCGCAGGCTGATCGCCTCTATCTCACCGAAGTGAGGAAGACGGTGGAAGGCGATGCGTTTTTCCCGGAATGGGATAAATCGCAGTGGCAGGAAGTGGGGCGGCAGGATCATCACTATGAGCCGGCGGCACTGGATTACAGTTTTGTGGTTTATGAGCGGCGCGTGCCGCTCGCCAAATAAGCCGCCGCTCTTGCTCAAAAAAAGGCCCGCTATCTGCGGGCTTTTTCATGCCGCCCTTGAGCCAGGCACCTGCTCTTTTCTCTCAACAACCCTGTCGCCCCGGCGAAAGCCGGGGCCCAGTGCCTTTGGCGGCGCTTGAGACAGCACGATCTCCCTTCAATCCCCCGTTCGCCCTGAGCCTGTCGAAGGGCCTGTGCGCGAGGCAGAGGCCGCTAGAGACGCTGGGCCCCGGCTTTCGCCGGGGCGACAGTGGAGTTTTTTGCTGGGTGCGGTGAGTCGTGCCGGGACTGCGGATTATTTGGGTGCAAACCCACGTATCACTTGTATCAAGGCCTGCTTTTCTTCAGCCGTCAGCGAATCCTTGAACGCCGGCATGATGCGTGGTCCTTCATTGATCTCTTCCAGGATGTCCTCGTCGCTCATGCGCGTCTGCCATTTGGCGCTGTTGAAGTTGCGGGCGAAGTAGAGATAGCCGCGCCAGTTGTCGGCCTGGCCAGTGGCGCCGTGGCATTTGGCGCAGTGTTCCTTGTAGAGCGCGGGACCGTCGGCCGCGACCGCGGTGCCAGCGGTCAGCGCCAGCAGCAATGCCCCGTAGCGGATGCCTTTCTTGTTCATGATGCCTGCCTTCCCTGAAGCCGGTGGGTCCCCACAGCTTAGGCAGGCCCTGCCCTCCTGCCAAGACCGCACTTCCCCGCAAGACGGCCCTTCCTTGTAGGGCGCCGCTGTCGCATCATCGCGCCATGAACAAGAATGAACGTCTTGCGCAGCGCGACCTGCGCCATGTCTGGCACCCCTGCACGCAGATGCGGGACCACGAGCAGCTGCCCATCGTGCCCATACGGCGCGGCCAGGGTGTGTGGCTGGAGGATTTCGAGGGCCGCCGCTACCTGGATGCCGTCAGCTCCTGGTGGGTCAACCTCTTCGGCCATGCCAATCCGCGTATCAACAATGCCGTGAAAGAGCAGCTGGATACACTGGAGCATGTGATCCTGGCCGGCTTCACGCATGAGCCCATCGTCGAGCTGTCGGAGCGCCTAGTACAGCTGGCACCCAAGGGCCTGACGCGCTGCTTCTATGGTGACAACGGTTCCGCCGCCACGGAAATCGCGCTGAAGATGAGCCTGCATTTCTGGCGCAATGTCGGCAAGGCGGAAAAGACCCGTTTCATCTGCCTGGAAAACGGCTACCACGGCGAGACACTGGGCTCGCTGTCGGTCACCGACATCCCGCTGTTTTCCGCCACCTATGCGCCGCTGCTGAAAGACCATCTGCGCGCACCGTCGCCGGACTGCTCGCGCCGCGATGAAGGCGAATCCTGGGAAAGTTTTTCACGCCGCCAGTTTGCCGCCATGGAGGCACTGCTGGAAAAGCATCATGCCGAAGTCAGCGCCGTCATCCTGGAGCCGCTGGTACAGGGCGCCGCCGGCATGAAGATGTACCACCCGGTTTATCTCACGCTGCTGCGCGAGGCCTGCGACCGCTACGGCGTTCACCTGATCGCGGATGAAATCGCCGTCGGCTTCGGTCGGACCGGCACCCTGTTCGCCTGCGAACAGGCCGGCATCACGCCGGATTTCCTCTGCCTGTCCAAAGGCCTGACCGCCGGCTACCTGCCCATGTCCGTGGTGATGACCACCGACACGGTCTACGACGCCTTCTACGACAGCTATGAAAGCCTGAAGGGCTTCCTGCATTCGCACAGCTATACCGGCAATGCCCTCGCCGCCCGCGCGGCGCTGGCGTCGCTGGATATTTTTGCCAGCGACAATGTACTGGAAAAGAACAAGCGGCTTGCCGCCACCATGGCGGATTCATTGCGCGGCCTTGCCGATCACCCGCATGTGCTGGAAGTGCGCCAGACCGGCATGATCGCCGCCGTGGAGCTGGTGCAGGACCGCAAGACCCGCCAGCCCTTCGACTGGCGCGAACGCCGCGGCCTGCAGATTTTCCAGCAGGCGCTGGACAAGGGCGTGTTGCTGCGCCCCATAGGCTCCGTGGTGTATTTCATTCCTCCTTATGTCATCACGCCGGACGAAATCCGTTTGATGGTGGATGTGGCCGCGGCGGCGATTGATGTCGGCACAGCTGGCAATGCCTCACGCCCGGGCCCCGGCAATATCGCCCTTCCCTGACAGGCCATGACATGACAGCCATGGAAAAGGCGTTGCCTTGCCGCATTGACACCGACAAAGGCGCGCTGCAACTGCAGCGTGAAAAGGGAATTTCTTTCCGGCGCATAGGCCTGCTGCTTGGCGGCCTGCTTCTGCTGCCGCTACTGGTGCTGATCGCGTTCCGCAACTGGAATGCGCTATTCGTCTACCTGATCGTGCTCGCCTTCCTCTCACCGCTACTGCTGTTGCCGGCGCTGCTGTTCTGGCTGGCGCGCCGGCGCCAGGACAAGCAATTCGACCAGCACTTCATCTGCGGCCCGCAAAAACTGGTGTGCGTGAAAAACGGCAAGCCGGTCAGCGCCACGCCCTACACCGATATCTGGCTGGGCAGCGACACCCTGCTGCTGCGCGACAAGCCCCATCCCCTCTATATCGGCCAGGGCAAAAACCGCATCCCCTTGTGGCTGGTGCACGATGTACAACGCGAAATTGGCCGGCGCATCCCGCCTGCCCAGTTCTTTGCATCTGATTTCGACATGGGCCGCGCCCTGCTGGGCCGCCGTCCGCTGCTGGGCTTGCGCCTCATCCTCGCGCGCTTTACCGTCATCGCTGTCGTGCTGCTGGTGCTGGGACTGAAGCTGTTCAGCTTCCTGGACCACCTGCATGTATTCTCCCTCTGGAAAATCTTCCACCCGCGTTGAGCCGGCCATGCGTTTCTATTGCCCCCAGCCCCTGTCCGTCGCCACCGACATCATCCTGCCGGAAGAAGTCGCTCATCATCTGGTACGTGTGCTGCGCAGCGAAGTCGGCACACGTTTCGTGCTCTTCAATGGCGAAGGCGGTGCCTATGAGGCGGAGCTGCTGGAAGCCGGCAAGAAAAATGCCCGGGCGCGCCTGCTGGCTTTCGAGGCAGAAGACCGGCAATCGCCGCTGCCCACACATCTGGGCCAGGTGATGTCCAAGGGTGACCGCATGGATTACGCCATCCAGAAAGCCACCGAGCTGGGTGTGACCGATATCACGCCGCTGACCAGCGAACGCTGCGAGCTGCGCCTGCGCGGCGAAGAACGCGCGGATAAAAAACTGGAGCATTGGCGGCGCGTGGCCATCAGCGCCTGCGAGCAATGCGGCCGCAATATCCCACCGCGCCTGCACGAGCCCTTGGCTGTGGCGGACTGGGCGGCACAGGTACAGGCCGAACTGCGTCTGGTACTGGCCCCTGCCGTGGCAGGCGCCCTGCCCGCGGCACAGCCGGCCTCCGTGGCGCTGCTGGTGGGCCCGGAAGGCGGACTCTCGGCGGCGGAAATCACGGCGCTGCGGCAGCAGGGTTTCCAGCCCTGGCAGCTGGGGCCGCGCGTGCTGCGCACCGAAACCGCGCCGGTGGCAGCGCTGGCCGTGCTGCAAAGTCATTTTGGTGATTTTCGCGGATAACGCGGCCCTGCATTTCCGCCTGCCGCCGACCCTGCGTATCATCACGACATTCTTCATTTTGCTGGCTTGATGTCTGGAGGTCGGGATGACCCGCATCCGTTTCCTGTTTGCTGCTTCTTGCCTTTGCCTGAATGCTGCCGCCTTTGCCGCTGATGGCTCGGCCGCCTCATTCAGCAGCGCGCCGTCTTTCAACGGCGCGCCGCTGGCCCCCGAAGGCAATACCGGCCGCTATGCACTGAGCACGGCACGCGCCGCGCAGGCCATGGTGGTCACGGCGAATCCGCATGCCACCGATGCCGCCCGGCAGATGCTCTGGGCCGGTGGCAGCGCCATCGATGCCGCCATTGCCGCGCAGCTGGTGCTGGGTCTTGTCGAGCCGCAATCCTCCGGCATTGGTGGCGGCGCTTTCATCGTCTACCACGACGGCCGCAAGACGCTGAGCTTCGACGGCCGCGAAACCGCGCCCGCCACCGCCACCGATGGCCGCTTCCTGAAACAGGATGGCAGCCCCATGGAATTCTACGGTGCCGTGGACAGCGGCCTGGGCCTGGGTGTGCCCGGCGTGCTGGCCGCCATGGAAGAAGCGCATGACCGCTATGGCCGCCTGTCCTGGAAGAAACTGTTTGCGCCGGCTATCACGCTGGCGCGCAACGGTTTCGCCATTTCCCCGCGCCTGCAGGCGCTGATCGCCCGCGATCCGCTGCTGCGCGAAAAAGACCGCACCCGTGATTATTTCTTCGACAAGGACGGCAATCCCCTGCCGGTGGGTCATGTGCTGAAGAATCCCGCCTATGCCGACACGCTGGAGCGTATCGCCAGCGGTGGCGCCAAGGAGTTCTATCGCGGCAAGACCGGACGCGAGCTGGTGAAATCGCTGAACCTGCTGGGCTCCGACACCACGGCGGAAGACTGGAAGAATTACCGCGCCAAGGTCAGCGATGCCCTCTGCCAACCCTATCGCCAGACCACCGTATGCACGGCGGCACCGCCCTCCGGCGGCTGGACCGTGTTGCAGACGCTGGCCATCCTCGACCGTTTCCCGGCGGAAAATGATGAGGCCCTGCGCCTGCACCGCCTGCTGGAAGCCGAGCGCCTGGCCTTTGCCGATCGCCAGCGCTACAGCGCCGATCCCGCCTTCGTGCCGCTACCGCTGCAGGGCCTGCTGAACGCCGGCTATGTCGAAAGCCGCCAGGCCCTGATCAGCGACGACAAGAGCATGAAGAAAGCCGCGGCGGGCACACCGCCCGGTGTTGCCACGGCCTGGGCCCAGGACAGGCAGGTTTTTGAAAACGGCACCACGCAGATCGTGATTGCCGATGCGCGCGGCCAGTGGCTGTCCATGACCAGCTCCATAGAGGACGCCTTCGGCAGCCGGCTTTTTGTCGATGGTGTTTTCTTCAACAACCAGCTCACTGACTTCAGCTTCAAGCCCATGGATGAGGGCCAGCTCGTGGCCAACCGTGTGGAGGCTGGCAAGCGTCCGCGCAGCGCCATGTCACCGGTGATTGTGTTTGGTGCCGACAAGAAACCGCTGCTGGCCCTGGGCTCGCCCGGCGGCAGCCGCATCATCGGCTATGTGCTGCGCGCCCTCACCGCCAGCATCGATGAAGGCAAAAGCCCGCGCGAAGTGGTGTCGCTGCCCATGCTGCTGTCGCGCAACGGCCCCACCGAGGTCGACAGCGACCTGTCGCCAGAGCTGCGTGATGCGCTGGCGGCACGGGGCCAGGAATTGCAGGACAGCGACCTCAACAGCGGCCTGGCGGTGATACGCCGCAGCGACGGCCAGCTGGAAGGCGCGGCCGATCCGCGCCGCGAAGGCAAGGCCGCCGGCTTCTGAGCGAACCGCAATCCTGCGGGCGGAAAGGATTCACGACCGGAAAGGGAGAACGACCATGAAACGTATCGCCCTGCACTGGCAGATGCTGGCCGCCATCGCCCTGGGTGGCCTTACCGGCCTCTGGCTGAACGGCCAGCAGCTGGCCGCCGACCATGCCCTGATGAGCACGCTGCAGCTCCTGGGCCAGCTCTTCATGAACGGCCTCAAGCTCATCGTCATTCCGCTGGTGGTGAGTTCCATCATCGTCAGCATCAGCACCATAGGCGATGAAATCGGCCGCATGGGGCGCAGCACTTTTTCCTATTACATCGGCAGCCTGGTGGCGGCCGTGCTGGTCGGTGTGCTCTGCGTGAACCTGCTGCAGCCCGGCGTCAGCCAGGGCCAGCCGCTGTCGCAGCTGATGTCGCTGCCGGCGGATACGGCCGGGGCCCTGGACAAGGTGAAGGACAAATCCCTGGGCGATGCGCTG
>DASUXS010000376.1:0-4587 GCA_036377855.1 Moraxellaceae bacterium | reverse complement strand
CCTGGCCGTGGACGACCGCCGCCTGACCCGGCCCGGCCCGGACATGCTGGAAGCCGTACAGCCGGTCTGTGCGCGCATTGAGACATGGCGCAGTGGAACTGCCACGGAATCACGCTAGGGTTTAGCTGGTAACTGGTATTTGCTGTGGCATAATCAGCGTGACCGATTGGTCATATGATTTTTCCCAGTGCCGGCCCACAAGGCTTCGCATCCCCTGCAGGACAAGGAACCCCCCATGTCTGTCGAGCGTTTCTACGATGATCTGGACCCGGAGGAAACCCGGGAGTGGCTGGAGGCCTTCGCCTCCGTGGTGGAAAGGGAAGGGGTGGAACGTGCCCGCTTCCTGCTGGAAAGGCTTTCGGAAAAGGCGCGGCTCTCCGGCGTCAATCTCTCCCGCCTCAACACCCCCTATGTGAACACCATCGCCACCAAGGACGAGGCGCCCATGCCGGGCGACATGTTCATGGAGCGGCGCCTGCGCTCGCTGATACGCTGGAATGCGCTGGCCATGGTGATGCGCGCCAACGACAACGACGACGAGCTGGGCGGGCATATCGCCACCTTCGCCTCCAGCGCCATGCTCTATGACGTGGGCTTCAACCATTTCTTCCGCGCGCCCAACGATGCCTTCGGCGGTGATCTCATTTACTACCAGGGCCATTCCGCGCCCGGCATTTATGCTCGCTCCTTCCTGGAAGGCCGCATCAACGAACAGCAGCTGGACAGTTTCCGCCGCGAAGTCGACGGCAAAGGGCTCTCCAGCTATCCGCATCCCTGGCTGATGCCGGATTACTGGCAGTTCCCCACGGTGTCCATGGGCCTGGGTCCCATCATGTCCATCTACCAGGCGCATTTCATGAAATACCTGGTGAACCGCGGCCTGATGAAAAGCGAGAACCGCAAGGTCTGGGCCTTCCTGGGCGACGGTGAAATGGACGAGCCCGAATCGCTGGGCGCCATTTCCATGGCTGGCCGTGAAAAACTCGACAACCTCATCTACGTCATCAACTGCAACCTGCAGCGTCTCGATGGCCCGGTGCGTGGCAACGGCAAGATCATCCAGGAACTGGAATCGGTTTTCCGCGGTGCCGGCTGGAATGTCATCAAGGTGGTCTGGGGCCGAAAATGGGATCCGCTGCTGGCCCGCGACGATGCCGGCGTGCTGCGCCAGCGCATGGAAGAGTGCGTGGACGGCGAATACCAGGCTTACAAGATGCACGGCGGCGCCTACACGCGTGAGCATTTCTTCGGGAAATACCCCGAGCTGAAAAAGATGGTGGAGCATCTCTCCGACGAGGAAATCTTCACCCTCAACCGCGGCGGCCACGATCCCTACAAGATGTATGCGGCCTACCATGCCGCCGTGAACCATACCGGCCAGCCCACCGTCATCCTGGCGAAAACCGTTAAGGGTTATGGTACTGGTGCCGGCCAGGCCGTGAACAAGGCACACCAGCTGAAAAAACTGGATATCGAATCGCTCAAGGATTTCCGCGACCAGTTCGACGTGCCCTTCACCGATGAAGAGCTGGCCAAGGTGCCTTTCTACCGGCCGGCCGACGATGCGCCGGAAATCCGCTACCTGCGCGAACGCCGCAATGCCCTGGGCGGTTACCTGCCGACCCGTCGCCGTGACAGCACCGCGCTGGAAATCCCCGAGCTGGGTTCCTTTGCCTCGGTGCTGGAAGGATCAGACAAACCTATTTCCACCACCATGGCCTTTGTGCGCCTGCTCAATGTGCTGGTGAAGGTGAAGGACTTTGGTGAACGCATCGTGCCCATCGTGCCGGACGAGGCGCGTACCTTCGGCATGGAAGGCATGTTCCGCCAGCTTGGCATCTACTCCAATGTCGGCCAGCTCTATGAGCCGGAAGACAAGGGCCAGGTGATGTATTACCGCGAAGATGTGAAGGGCCAGATCCTCGAGGAAGGCATCAACGAAGCGGGCGCCATGAGTGCGTGGATAGCGGCAGGTACCGCCTACAGCATGCACAACCAGCCCATGATTCCCTTCTACATCTTTTATTCCATGTTCGGTTTCCAGCGCATAGGCGACCTGGCCTGGGCCGCCGGTGACAGCCGTGCGCGCGGCTTCCTTATCGGTGCCACCGCCGGCCGCACCACGCTGAATGGCGAAGGCCTGCAGCATGAAGACGGCCATTCGCATGTGCTGGCCAGCACCGTGCCCAACTGCGTGGCCTACGACCCGGCCTATGGTTACGAGCTGGCGGTCATCGTGCACGATGGCCTGCGCCGCATGTACAAGGAACGCGAGAGCGTTTTCTATTACATCACCACCATGAACGAGAACTATGTGCAGCCCGCGCTGCCGCCGGGCAGTGAAGAGGGCATAGTGCGCGGTCTCTACATGCTGCGTGAGGCGCCCAGCGCCACGGCCAAGATCGTTCAGCTCATAGGCTCCGGCACCATCCTGCGTGAAGTGGAGGCGGCTGCCGAACTGCTGGACAAGGTCTTTGGCATACGCGCCAATGTCTGGAGCGCCACCAGCATGAACGAGCTGCGCAAGGAAGCCCTCGAGGCCGAGCGCTGGAACCAGCTGCATCCGCTGGACGAGCCGAAAGTGCCCTGGGTGACACAGCAGCTGCGCGCCAGCAAAGGCCCCATCGTCGCTGCATCGGATTACATGAAAATCCACAGCGAACAGATACGTGCCTTCCTGCCCGGTCGCACTTATTACACGCTGGGCACCGACGGTTTCGGCCGTTCCGATTCACGCGAGAAGCTGCGCCACCATTTCGAGGTGAACCGCTATTTCATCGTCATCGCCGCGCTCAATGCCCTGGCCGATGACGGCGAAATCGGCCGCAGCGTGGTGAACGACGCGATCAAGCGCTTCGACATCAATCCCGAAAAACCCTATGCGCCAAAAGCGTGATGCCAGGGAAAAACAGCAGTCCTACCCGGAAGGCAGAGGAGTGACAGTGTGAGCAGGCAGGCGGTTGTGGTTCCCGATATCGGCAGCGATGAAGCCGATGTCATAGAAATCCTGGTCAAGCCCGGCGGCAGCGTCAGCGCCGAGCAATCCCTCATCGTGCTGGAGTCGGCCAAGGCCAGCATGGAAGTGCCCTGCCCGCAGGCGGGCACGGTGGTGGAAATCACGGTCAAGGTCGGCCAGACGGTGAAGCAGGGCGATGTCATCCTGCAGCTGGAAGCGGGTGCGGCGGCGGAAACGAAAGCGGAAGCCGCGGCGCCTGCTGAAGTGCCGGTGAGCGCCATCAAGGAAGAATTGCAGGCCGTCAGCACCGTGCTGGCACCACCGGGTGCCGCCGCTGGCGCGGTGAGCACCGTGAAGGTGCCGGATATCGGCAGCGAAAGCGCCGATGTCATCGAGCTGCTGGTCAAGGTCGGTGACCGTATCGAAGTGGAGCAGCCGCTGCTGGTGCTGGAATCCGCCAAGGCCAGCATGGAAGTGCCCAATACCGTCGCGGGCATCGTGCAGAAAATCCATGTGGTGGTCGGCGACAAGGTGTTTGAAAACACACCGCTGATAGATGTGCAGACCGAACCGGTAGCGGCACAGCCAGCCGCGGCAAGCGCGCCGCCGACGCCGGCCGCTGCGCCTGCTGCCACACAGCCGCCACGTTCCGTGGCGTTGCCGCAGGACCGTATCCGCGCCCTGGCCAATGCCGTGTCCGAAGCCAGCAATGGCCATGGCAGCGGCGTGCATGCCGGTCCCGCCGTGCGCCGGCTGGCGCGTGAGCTGGGCGTGGACCTGGCGAAAGTGAAAGGCACGGGGCCGCGCGACCGCATCCTCAAGGAGGATGTGCATGCCTATGTGAAGCAGGCCCTGTCGCAGCCGGCTGCTGTCGCTGGTGCAGCGGCGGCGCCCGCACTGCCCGCCATCGACTTCAGCAAATGGGGCGAGATCGAACGCGTCGAGCTCACCAAGATCCAGAAACTCTCCGCACAGAACCTGCATAGGGCCTGGATCACCATTCCCCATGTCACGCAGTTCGACGAAGCCGACATCACCGAGCTGGAAGCCTTCCGCGCGGCGCAGAAGGACGCGCTCAAGGCCCAGGGCCTGTCACTGACCATCCTGGCTTTCCTGGTGCGCGCCTGCGCCCATGTGCTCAAGCAATATCCCAAGTTCGCCAGCTCGCTGGATACGGATGGCGCCCATCTGATCCGCAAGCATTACATCCATATCGGTGTCGCCGTGGATACGCCCAACGGCCTGGTGGTGCCGGTGATACGGGATGCGGACAAGAAATCCGTCAGCGAGATCGCACGCGATCTGGGCGAGCTGTCGGCCAAGGCCCGCGACAAGAAACTCACGCCGGCGGAAATGCAAGGCGCGGTATTCAGCATTTCCTCGCTGGGCGGCATAGGCGGTACCGCCTTCACTCCCATCGTGAACTGGCCGGAAGTCGCCATCCTGGGCGTGTCGCGATCGGCCACGAAGCCTGTGTGGGACGGGCATGAGTTCCGCCCGCGCCTCATGTTGCCGTTGTCGCTGTCCTATGACCACCGGGTGATCGATGGCGCCGATGCGGCGCGCTTCACCGCCGCCCTGGCGCGGCGTCTGGGGGATATCCGCGAGCTGCTGCTCTAGGCGGTGACGGC
>DASUXS010000375.1:0-2914 GCA_036377855.1 Moraxellaceae bacterium | reverse complement strand
AAATGAAAAAAGGCGGGATATCCCGCCTTTTTTTTTTTCAGATGCTGCTGTTTGCCAGAACCGCTTATTTCGCCCCGGCCGCCTCCAGCACCTTCACGAAATCCGCCGACTTCGGATGCTGGCGCACGATTTCCAGCAGGCTCTTGCCCTCCGGGCCCCGGGCATTGAGGTCACGACCCGCCGCCAGGAAAAAGCCCGTGAAACGTTCGAAATCATAGGCACGCATATGCTTGTAGGCTGTCACCAGCACGTGGAAGTCGGCATTGTCGCCAGCCGGAGCCTCGTGGTTGAGATAGCTTTTGACGCGCTCGTCGCTCCAGTCTTCGCCGAAACGGGCCGGTTGGGTGACGCCCATGGATGTTCTCCGCAATGCTGAACCGGCCCTGAGGCCGCAAAGGGCGGCACTCTAGGACCGCCGGCGTCGCCGGTCAAGGCGGGTGTAGCCGCCAGATTCGTGACCGGAGAGGCGCTTTCGTGAGCAGCCCTTTAACGATAGGGCCGGCCGTTGCGCAGGATCATGCCTTCGAGGTAGTTGGCGACTTCGAGCAGCTGGCGGTCATCCAGGTCCGGCAGCAGCCGGCCTATGACCAGGTGGATGGCGCCGCGTATCACCGCCACGCTGCCCTCGGCCAGCTTGCGCAGCAGGAAATTCAGCTTGAGCAGTTCAATGGGCGTGAGCAGGTAGATTTCCAGCGAGAGATCGGTGATCTCGTTGAGCATGGCCTTGAGTTCGGGACGCTGCGCCTTGGGATCGCCCTGGCGCATGGCCGTGATCAGCCTGGTCAGGCGCTGCTCGGTGGCCTCGTGCACGGGAAAGCCCACATAGGGCTGCGGCTGGCCCTGCGCATCGTTGGCGGTGAGCATGACGCTGCTCATGTAATCCGACAGCGGCGTGAGCTGGCGATTGTCCAGCTTGTGCAGGATGCGCGAGGACACCGTGTGTATGGTTTCGCGTATGGTGGTGACGGAACCGTTCACCACGCGCGCCATGAACGGCGAGAGCTCCAGCAGGTTCACCATGTCCAGGAAAAAGGCCTGCAGGATTTCATCCGTGAAGTTGTGGATGATGCGGGTCATGAGCTCGGCCTGCGAATCCTTGCTGCGCGCATCGATATTGGCCAGCAGCTGCATGGAGTCGCGGCGCAACTCCTGGGTGGAGGCGAAGGCGATATAGGTCGTCATGGTCTTCCTTCTTCCTGTCCCGGTCTTGTTGTTTTGGTGGCGCTGGCTGGGGTTCCTGATGAAGAGTGCCGCGCAGCCGGCCGGACTTCAATCCGGAACTTTAGCAGCTGTCGCCGTATCCGGCGGACCATCCGCCTTCCAGTGCTGCACCTGCACCTGGTTCTTCACCAGCTCCAGGGCATCCAGCAGGATGTGGCGCAGGGCCCGGTCCAGTTCGGCATTGGGCTCGGTGGCCGTGCTGAACAGGGCATTGGCCACATCGGTGACGGCCACATTGCCGGGTTTGCCCAGGTCGGTCAGCACCTGGTCCGTAAGCTGCACCAGCAGGCCGCTGACGATCTTCTGCAATTCCTCTTCCACGCTGGGACCGGCAAACAGCAGGCGGCGTTTCAGCTTGCGGAATTCCGGGCTCTGCGCCATCGCGCGGCGCACGGCGCTTTCCAGGTAGACCGGCAGGCGTTCGCGATGCTGGTCATAGGCATGCTCGCTGGTTTCCGCCAGCAGTTCCGCCAACCAGGGCACGATCACGTCACGATGCGGCTTCAGCACGTCATCGGCCAGGCGATGGGTGAGGGGACCGCCGTCGCGGATTTCCCGCTGCACGCCGTCCAGCACATTCACCACGATGCGGTCCGACAATTCCTCGATCACGATGCGGTAATACTTGCGCAGCACCACGAAAGGACTGCTTTCCGACAGGTCTATGACCCCCAGCTTCTGCAACCGGTAGACGATGGACACCAGGCGCAAAAGGCGCAGGGCACGGAAGGGCGGCAGCGGAATGCAGCCCAGCACGTCATACCAGCGCACGAAGGGATAGAAGAACCAGCGGTAGTAGGTGCGGCGCCAGATGGCCACGCCCCAGCGCAGCAGCAGCTCGACGATGAGGAAGAGGGTGAAATAGGAGTCGTAGACGAGAAGGTCGTTATGCCAGTTGTTGCGATAGTGGTTGAGGAAGGTCGGGAAATGCCGGCCTATCAATACACCGATACCGCTGTTGAGCAGGATGGCATCGGCCAGCAGCCACAGCAGGTTCAGCGAGATCAGGAAAAGCAGGACCAGATCCAGCAGCAGGAAGCCTGCTTCTTTCTGTCCCTTGAGTACCTGCCAGCGGATTTTCATGCAGCCCCTGCGTCTTTTTTTATCGAATGTCAGAACGAACTAACTATAGCCGCTGCCCTCAGCCCCGGCGCAGTACCAGCATGGGACTGGCCGCCCAGGTCTGGCGGGCACCGGGCAGGCCGGCGGCCACCACCAGCAGGGCACCGGCCAGCGGCGCCTGCCACCACAGCGCCGGATGCAGCGTGGGCGTGATCTCCAGCACCTGGAGATACATGACGGCGGCAATCACTTCGTTCAGCAGCGCGGCCACAAAACCCGCCATGGCGCCCAGGAAAAGGAATTCACCCAGCAGGCGCCATTGCAGCTCACGCCGGCTGATGCCGGTGACGCGCAGCAGCGCCGCTTCGAAGCGGCGCGCATCCAGGCTGGCCAGCACATGCGACCAGATCACCAGCATGCCGCCGGCCAGCACGAAGACGAGTACGGCCTCCACGGCGCGCGCCACCTGGTCCAGCATGCGCTGCACTTCGGTCATCACGCTGTCCACATCGATAAGGATGAGGGTGGGGAAGGTCTGCACCAGGCGGTTCAGCAGCGGGCGCTGTTCGGCGCTGACACGGAAGCTGGTGAGGTAGCTGGCGGGGAATTCGTCCAGCGCGCCTGGCGTGAA
>DASUXS010000374.1:0-3818 GCA_036377855.1 Moraxellaceae bacterium | reverse complement strand
ACACATAAGCCTAACAAGGCAGGGCTTGTCCGATCGGGTGGTGCTTGAGATTGTCGACGCCGGTCCCGGTGTCGCCGAGGAAGACCGCGAGCGGGTGTTCGAGCCCTTCTACCGCGGTCGCCACCAGCCCGAGACCGGCCTGCGCGGCAGCGGTATCGGCCTCTCCATCGTGCAGGAATATGTCGCCGCCCATGGCGGCCGCATCGCGCTCATGCCCTCAGCGGCTGGCGCCCGTTTTCGTATCGAGCTTCCTTATGCCAGCGTTTCCTAGTCGCAGCGGGCTCCTGGCCTGCCTTTTCCTGCTTTCCGCCTGCGCGGCCAAACCCGTGCCGGCACCCGTCGCGCCGCCCCCGCCGCGCGAGCCGGATGTCGTGCAGCAGGTGGCGGACTACCAGGGCTGGCTGGCGCAGCAGACACCGGAATCGCTGGCCGCTGAAATCGAACGCCTGGAAAAGACCGCGACACCGCGCGCCCAGCTCGAACATGCCCTGCTGCTGGCGCAACGCCACCAGCCGGCGGACCTGGAAGAAGCCTTGGCGATACTCGCGAACCTGCAGGCCTCCACCGATCCCGCCGCGACGACCTGGCGGCAGGTCGCCACTGCCCTGGCACCGGCCTGGCGTGCCGACCTGCAGGAACAGAAACGCCTGCGCGAGCAGCTCGACAAACAGTCGCAACAGCTGCGCGATACACAGCGCCGCGCCGACCAGCTCAATGAAAAAGTGGAACAGCTGGGCCAGAAACTGGACGCGCTCAAATCCATAGAACTCAACCTGCCCAAACCGGCCGGTGCGCCGCCGGCGCCCAACCTGCCTAGTCCCGCGGCGGTGCCGCAGTCCCGGAGCCCCGCGTCATGACGGCCCGCCTGCTGCTGGTCGACGACGACCGCGACCTCCTGCATCTGCTGTCCATGCGCCTGGAGTCCGCCGGTTATGAAGTCAGCACCGAAGCCAGCGCCGAAGCCGCGCTGGCGCGCCTGGCCATAGAGCGGCCGCAACTCGTGCTCTCCGATGTGCGCCTGCCCGGCATGGATGGCCTCGCACTCTTCGATGAAATCCAGTCCCGCCATCCCGGCCTGCCCGTCATCCTGCTCACCGCGCACGGCACCATTCCCGATGCGGTGGAAGCCACCAGCCGCGGTGTCTTCGATTACCTGACCAAGCCGTTTGATGGCCGTGCCCTGCTGGAAAAAGTCGGCCAGGCCCTGGCGATTTCTTCACCTTCCGCAGAATCCCCCGCGCATCACGACGAAGACTGGCGCGAAGCCATCATCAGCCATTCCACGCGTATGTCGGAGGTGCTCGCGGAAGCGCGTCTGGTCGCCGCTTCCGACGCCAGCGTATTGATTGGTGGCGAAAGCGGCACCGGCAAAGAGCTGCTGGCGCAGGCCATACACCGCGCCAGTCCGCGCGCGCGCAAACCCTTTGTGGCCGTGAATTGCGGCGCCATTCCCGAGCCGCTGCTGGAGTCCGAACTGTTTGGCCATGTGAAAGGCGCCTTCACCGGCGCCATCCAGCATCGCGAAGGCCTGTTCCAGGCCGCGCATGGCGGCACGCTGTTCCTGGATGAAATCGGCGACATGCCGCTGACCCTGCAGGTGAAGTTGCTGCGCGCGCTGCAGGAACGCGTGGTGCGTCCGGTGGGCTCCAGCCAGAACGTGCCGGTGGATGTGCGCGTTATTTCCGCCACGCACCGCAACCTGGATGAAGCCATGGCGGAAGGCAGCTTCCGCGAAGACCTTTATTACCGGCTGAATGTCGTGCGCCTCAACCTGCCCTCGCTGGCGGAGCGACGCGAAGACATTCCGCTCCTGGCCAACCATTTCCTTAACCAGCTCGCGGAAAAATACGGCAAGACCCTGCGCGGCTTCGCCCCCGAAGCCCTCAAGGCCCTGGCCACCGCGCCCTGGCCCGGCAATGTGCGCCAGCTCTACAACGTGGTGGAGCAGGTCTGCGCCCTGGCCACGTCCTCACTGATTCCCCCCGGCCTGGTGCAACGCGCCCTGCGCGCACCGGACAGCGAGGTGCTGGCCTATGCCGAGGCCAAGGCGCGTTTCGAACGCGACTACCTCGTGCGCCTGCTCAAGCTCACTGAAGGCAATGTGGCCGACGCCGCGCGCCTGGCCGAGCGCAACCGCACCGAGTTCTACCGCCTGCTGCAGAAGCACGATCTCTCCCCCGATCTTTTCCGTTCGCACTGAGTCTGTGGGTTCTTCCCCGCTGCCGGCAGTCCGCTGTCGGCGCATGGCGACATATCTTCCCCAGTAAAAACAGGCAGTTAGCCATCTACTGGCACATGGGTGTCGGTATTTCGGGACGGTTTTCCGCGGATTCTGCGCAGCCGCTTCGGTTCTTTCATCCCAACTTACTGAAAAATAAGGACTTCCTCAGGCTGGCACGGCCCTCGCTATATCCCGGGGGCAACACGCGGCAGCCAGGAGCTGCCACTCATCTCAAGGAACAAGAGGAACAACTCATGAACGCACGTCATCTCGTGATTCCCGCCGTGATCGCCGCCGCCTTCGCCGCCACCCCCGTGCTGGCCGCCGAAGACACCCTGCGCCAGGACCCCGGCGCCCCCTCGGCCTACCAGCAGGATCCGGCTCCGGTTTCCGTGAAGGCCGATGACAAGTCCATCTCCTCGCAGGTGGAAGCCGCCGTGGCCAACGACAACATCAAGGCCAAGGCCAAGGATGGCGTCGTCACCCTCAAGGGCAAGGTCGACAGCCGTGAAAGCGCCGACGCCGCCATCCAGCGCGCCAGCACCGTCCCCGGTGTGGTGAGCGTGAAGAGTGAGCTGAAGATCAAGTCCTGATCCCCGTCTTGATCTTTGGCGCAACACAGGGAGTAGCAGACAAGGAAGTGGCTCCGCACGAGCATGCGGATGCAAGCAGAACGACCCGGCTTCGGCCGGGTCTTTTTATTTTGGGGAAGAGCTAAGGGCATTTTGAGGAAGAAATATTGGCGGGAGCGTTGCGTGCACGGATCTGCGGCAACACCCCTGTTCAGGGGATGGTCGCACCGGCAGCAATCGCTAGCCTTGGGCATGGCGCCAATTGCGCAAGTCCACAGTATTTCTCTTCATCAAGGAGCCCCGATGATACGTCCCCTTTTCCTGCTGGTCGCCGCCGGCATTCTCAGCGGCTGCGCCTCCGCCGTCCTGTCCAGCCTCCCGGCCAATGCGCCCGAGGCCTATAACGCGCAGGCCAAGCCCGCTGTCGATATGGCGCGCACGCAATTCACCATCAAGGGCGACAACTACAACACCAAGCCCGCCCAGGTACTGATCGCCCCCGTGTACTTGTCGGCAAGATATCTGGACTCCGTGGATTTCAAGAACCAGGCCATTTCGGAGTATGTAGGCTGGTGGGGCGCCAAGCCGGATAACGGCGGCTGGGCCATGCAATTCATTTCCAACATCAGCTACCGAATTCTCGCGAAGAACCTGAAAGAGAACTACGAGCTTGTGGATTCCGAAGCCATCAACATCAATGGCAGCAATCCCCCCAAACACGATTTCGCCGCTGATGTGGCCACGGGTCCGGGTGAAGGCCCTTACCCCTATGTCTCCAAAAAGCAGGCCTACTACCACCCCAACCAGGCCGCCGCGCTGGCCAATGCCATGAAAGTGGATACCGTGATTTTCCCGCGCGTGCAGGTCTACTTCGACAAGCGTGCCGCCGGACTGTCCAAGATGAATGAAGAAATCGTGATCGACTACGACATGCTGGTGGCCGCAGACACCGTGGTCTGCAATCGCGGCGGACAGTGCAAGACGGTCAGCCTGCCGGCCAAAAGCCCTATGAAGATCCGTGTTCC
>DASUXS010000373.1:0-6796 GCA_036377855.1 Moraxellaceae bacterium | reverse complement strand
CACCACCTGGCCTTCCTTCAGGTAGTCGGCCACATTCTCCACGCGCTCGTTGGCGATCTGGGAGATGTGGACCAGGCCGTCGGTGCCCGGGAGGATGGTCACGAAGGCGCCGAAGTCCACGATACGGGCAACCTTGCCCTCGTAGATGGTGCCCACTTCCACTTCCGCGGTGATGGCCTGCACCTTGGCCAGGGCGGCCTGGGTGGCACCCTTGGTTTCGCCGTAGATGCGCACGACACCATTGTCTTCGATGTCGATGGTGGCCTTGGTTTCTTCGCAGATGGAGCGGATGGTGGCGCCGCCCTTGCCGATCACATCGCGGATCTTCTCCGGGTTAATGGTGATCATGGCGTAGGTCGGGGCATTGGCATTGACCTCAGGACGCGAGGCCGGCAGCACCTGGTTCATGGCCTCAAGGATGTGCAGGCGACCATCGCGGGCCTGGGCCAGCGCGGTTTCCATGATTTCCTCGTTGATGCCTTCGATCTTGATGTCCATCTGCAGGGCGGTCACGCCATGGGCGGTACCAGCCACCTTGAAGTCCATGTCGCCCAGGTGGTCTTCGTCACCCAGGATGTCGGTCAGCACGGCGAAGCGGTTGCCTTCCTTCACCAGACCCATGGCGATACCGGCCACCGGCGCCTTCACGGGCACGCCGGCATCCATCAGGGCCAGCGAGGCGCCGCAGATGGAAGCCATGGACGAGGAGCCGTTGGATTCGGTGATGTCAGACACCACGCGGATGGCGTAGGGGAATTTTTCCGAAGACGGCAGCATGGGCTGCACACCGCGGCGGGCGAGGCGGCCATGGCCGATTTCACGGCGCTTGGGGCCGGACTCGCGACCGGTTTCGCCCACGGAGTAGGCCGGGAAGTTGTAGTGCAGCATGAAGCTGTCGGTACGCGTGCCTTCCAGCGCATCAATCATCATGGCATCGCGCGAGCCGCCCAGGGTGGCGGTGACGATGGCCTGGGTTTCACCACGGGTGAACAGCGCAGAGCCGTGCACATTCGGCAGCACGCCAACCTGGATGTCCAGGCCACGCACGGTCTTGGTGTCACGGCCGTCGATACGCGGCTTGCCGGTGAGGATGTTGTCACGCACGGTGCGGTACTTCAGGTCTTCGAACAGCTCTTCCACTTCGTCAGCGGAAGTTTCGCTGCCTTCCGGCGCGAACTGGGCCAGGGCCAGCTTCTTGATTTCATCCAGCTTGCTGTAGCGCACCTGCTTTTCGCGGATGGTGTAAGCCTCGGAGATGGAGGCTTCGTAAGCGGACTTGAGCTGGGCCTTGAGCGGCTCGTTCTTGGTCGGCGCGGTCCAGTCCCAACGGGCATTGCCGACTTCAGCGGCGAATTCCTTGATGGCGCGGATGGCGGCCTGCATTTCGTCATGGCCGAAGAGCACGGCACCCAGCATTTCGTCTTCGCTGAGTTCCTTGGCTTCGGATTCCACCATCAGCACGGCGTTTTCAGTACCGGCCACGACCAGGTCCAGTTCCGATTCAGCGAGCTGGGCATAGGTCGGGTTGACCAGGTATTCGCCGTTGACATAGGCAACGCGGGCGCCGCCGATGGGGCCGTTGAAGGGAATGCCGGAGATGGCCAGGGCCGCGGAGGTACCGATGATGGCGGCGATATCCGGGTCCGTGGTCTTGTCGGTGGAGATGACCTGGGCAGTGACCTGCACTTCATTCAGGAAACCTTCCGGGAACAGCGGGCGAATCGGGCGGTCGATAAGACGCGAGGTCAGCGTTTCCTTTTCGGTGGGGCGGCCTTCACGCTTGAAATAACCACCGGGGATACGGCCGGCAGCGTAGGTCTTTTCCTGGTAGTTCACGGTCAGGGGGAAGAAATCCTGGCCGGGCTTGGCGGACTTGGCGCCGACGACGGCCACCAGCACGCTGGCATTGCCGGTGTTGACCAGCACGGCGCCAGAGGCCTGGCGGGCGATACGGCCGGTTTCCAGGACAATGGTTTGCTTGCCGAACTGGAATTCCTTGCGAACGATCTTGAACATTGATGGGTTCCTCTTCATTTCATTTTTAATGCCGGCAGCTTCACAACCGCAGCGGCATCGCTTCTTGCCTTCGGAGGCCCCTAACAAATCCGCTGCAACCGCCTTTGGGGCACGCGCTGCAACGCAGTTGTTAGAAGCCTCTCCTATGGCGTTCTCGTTTTCTGCAGACATCTGGCAGCACAGGGATGTGCTGCCCGCCGATAAAGACGCAGTTTTTAGCGGCGTGAGCAAAGTACGGGCCTGCACCGGACTTTGCGTTCTCCGGGAAAAGCCGGGAAGGCTTTTTCCGGAGGTATAAAAAACCAGGGGAGCGCGAGCGCTCCCCGGTTCAACACTTAACGACGCAGACCCAGGGTCTGGATCAGCGCGCTGTAGCGAGCACTGTCCTTGCGGTTCAGGTAATCCAGCAGCTTGCGGCGCTGGTTCACCATGCGGATCAGGCCGCGACGGGAATGGTGGTCATGCTTGTGTTCCTTGAAGTGCGACTGCAGATCATCGATCTGAGCGCTCAGCAAGGCCACCTGCACTTCCGGGGAACCCGTATCACCCTGACCACGGGCGAACTTGGCCACGACTTCGGCTTTCTGTTGCGCGGTTAAGGACATGTTTTTCACTCCACAATGAGAGGCGACAGGAAAAACGGACAGCCGCGCCTCTCTGCAGCTGCCGCCAGCGGAGGTGGACATTGCCACCCCCTCCTCATTGACTGGCTTGTGACCAGTCAAAAGCTACTATCTATGACGTTTCTGGCGCTGTTCGCGCCAGAAACACGCTTCGCTCGAAGTGAATTCGAGCTTCGCTCCGCCGCAGGCGCTCAGCGATGTTTTCAACACGCTTTGCCAGTCGGCGACTATCAAACCATTGAGCGGATCAGGCGCTTTGGCGCCACGCGCCCATCGCCGTCCATCTCGCCCAGACCCAGGAAGCGGCCGCCTTGCTCGAAGAGCAGCACGCTGCCTTCCGCGGGACCTCCGCTCACCCTTACCGCCTGCCCTTGCAGGAGGTAGTAGGCGGATGACTCACCCAGCTCCACGCGGGGCCAGTCGGCCAGTCCCACCCAGGGCGGCAGCAGCAGGGCGTCCAGCGCCTCCATGCCGCCGCTTGCGGCGGCGGCCTCGAGCTGTTCCAGCGTCACCATGGCCGGGGCCTGGAAAGGCCCCAGGGACAGGCGGCGCAGCAGGGTCACATGGGCACCACAGCCCAGGTCGGCGCCTATGTCTTCGGCCAGCGACCGAATATAGGTGCCTTTGCTGACATGCGCCTCAAGCTCCCACTCCACTTCATCGGAAGCGGGGTCGTCGGCGTTAATCAGCTCCAGGCGGTAGATGGTCACGCGGCGGGCCGCGCGCTCCACTTCAATGCCTTTGCGGGCCAGCTCATACAGCGGCCGCCCGTCTTTCTTCAGGGCCGAATACATGGACGGCACCTGGTCGATTTCGCCACGAAAGCGTGACAGCACGCTTTCAATGTCCGCCGCGCTCAGCGCCGGCACCGGCGCTTCCGCCACGATCTCGCCTTCGGCATCACCGGTGGTGGTGCGCTGGCCCAGCCGGATGCGGGTGCGGTAGACCTTGTCCGCTTCCAGCAGGTATTGCGTGAACTTGGACGCTTCCCCGAGGCAGACCGGCAACAGGCCGGTGGCCAGCGGATCCAGGCTGCCGGTATGGCCGGCCTTGTCTGCCTGGTAAAGATGTCGCACCCGCATCAGTGCCTGGTTGGACGTGAGGCCCTGGGGCTTGTCCAGCAGGAGCACGCCGTCAACGGGACGGCGGGGGCGACGCGGCTTGCTCATGGCGCCTTAGTCTTCGCTGCTTTCGCGACGGACTTCATCGCCACGGGGTCCATCACCACGAAGCTCTTCACCACGAGCTTGGGCACGCGATGCATCTTCACGCACGGCATCTCCTATCAGCGTCGCCATGCGGTTGCCGCGTGCCGTGACTTCGTCGTAGTGGAAGCGCAGGCGCGGCGTGATACGCGTCTTGATGGCGCGGCCCAGTTCGCCACGCAGGAAACCGGCGGCCGCATTCAGCACGGCCAGGCTGGCTTCCGGCTTTTCATCCAGGGTCGCGCCCATCACGGTGACATAGATATCGGCATAGCCCATATCCGCACTCACCTTGACGCTGGACACGGTGACCATGGCCAGGCGCGGGTCCTTGATTTCCATACGGATCAGCGTGGCGATCTCGCGCTGGATCTGGTCCGCAAGGCGTTGCTTACGCTGACTCACTGAAACGTCCTGCCCTTACAGCGAGCGCTTGATGACGGTGACGTCGTAAACTTCGATCTTGTCGCCGGTACGGATGTCGTTGTAGCCCTTCACGGCGAGACCGCACTCGACACCGTTGCGCACTTCCTGGACGTCGTCCTTGAAGCGGCGCAGCGATTCCAGTTCGCCCTGGAACACCACCACGTCATCACGCAGCACACGGATCGGCTTGTTACGGTACAGCGTACCTTCCACCACCATGCAGCCGGCGGCAGCGCCGAACTTGGAGGAACGGAAGACATCGCGCACCTGCGCCACACCGAGGATGGTCTCGCGGTGTTCCGGCGCCAGCAGGCCGGACATGGCCGCCTTCACGTCGTCGATGAGTTCATAAATGATGCTGTAGTAGCGCAGGTCTATGCCTTCCGCCTGGCACTTGGCCTTGGCGGCATTGTCGGCACGCACATTGAAGCCGAGGATGACGGCACCGGTGGATTCCGCCAGCGTCACATCGGATTCGGTGATGGCGCCGATGCCGGAGCCAACGATGCTGACCTTCACTTCGGAGGTGGACAGGCCCTGCAGCGACTGGATCAGGGCTTCCAGCGAACCACGCACGTCGGTCTTGAGCACGATGTTCACGGAAGCGGCTTCCTGCTTGCCCATATTGGCGAACAGGTTTTCCAGCTTCATGCTCTGCTGGCGGGCCAGCTTGGCCTGGCGCGTCTTGTTCTCGCGGAACTCGGCGACTTCACGGGCCTTGCGCTCGTCATCCACCACCAGGAATTCGTCACCGGCATCCGGGGCTTCCGGCAGGCCGAGGATTTCCACGGGGATGGAGGGGCCGGCACTCTTGGTGGGCTTGCCATTCTCGTCGGTCATGGCGCGCACGCGGCCATAATGGGTACCGGCCAGCACCAGGTCGCCGGTCTTCAGCGTGCCCTTCTGCACCAGCAGCGTGGCGACAGCGCCACGGCCCTTGTCGACACGGGCTTCGATCACCACGCCATGCGCGGAACCGTCCACCACGGCGGTGAGTTCCAGCACTTCGGCCTGCAGCAGGATGGCATCCAGCAGGGCATCGACGCCCTCACCGGTATGCGCGGACACCTTCACCACCTGGGTATCGCCGCCCCATTCCTCAGGCACGATTTCCTTCACCGACAGCTCGTTGAGCACGCGGTCCGGATCAGCGGAAGGCTTGTCCATCTTGTTGATGGCCACGATCAGCGGCACGCCGGCGGCGCGCGCATGGTCGATGGCTTCGGCGGTCTGCGGCATGACGCCGTCGTCCGCGGCCACCACGATGACCACGATGTCCGTGGCCTTGGCACCACGGGCGCGCATGGACGTGAACGCCGCGTGGCCCGGGGTGTCGAGGAAGGTGATCATGCCGCGCAGGGTTTCCACGTGGTAGGCACCGATATGCTGCGTGATGCCACCGGCTTCACCGGCCGCCACCTTGGCGCGGCGGATGTAGTCCAGCAGCGAGGTCTTGCCATGGTCGACATGGCCCATGATGGTCACCACCGGCGCGCGCGTGCTGCCTTCGCCATGGTGCTTCATGGATTCCTTGAGCGAATCTTCGACGGCGGTTTCGCTGACGAACTTGGGCGTATGGCCCAGTTCTTCCACCACGAGGCCGGCGGTGGTCTGGTCTATGGACTGGTTGGCGGTAACCGTTTCGCCCATCTTCATGAGCACCTTGATCACGACCTTGGCCTTCAGCGCCATCTTCTGCGCCAGATCCGCCACCGTAATGCTTTCACCGATGGTGACGTCGTACACCTGTTTCTCCACCGGCTTCTCAAAGCCATGCTGTTTGGAGAGCGCGCTGGTCAGCGTGCGGGCCACAGGACGGAATGCCTGTTCCTCTTCACGCTTCTTGCCGCCCTTGCCCTTGGCACCAGTCTTGCTGCTGCTGCCGCGACGGATCTCGCGATCCTCGCGGGCAAATGA
Source organism: Moraxellaceae bacterium (assembly GCA_036377855.1). Classification (GTDB taxonomy): domain Bacteria; phylum Pseudomonadota; class Gammaproteobacteria; order Pseudomonadales; family Moraxellaceae; genus UBA2031. The sequence goes on along the minus strand of DASUXS010000373.1, from coordinate 609 downwards.
ATCTTCATAAGCCGTACCGACCAGGCCACGGGCCAGGGGTACGTCCACCGCCGGAGCCGCGGCTTCGCCACCACGGGCTTCGATGTCCTCGGCCACACGGCGAGCCTGTTCCAGCGTCTTCTGGCGGGCCTTCTCTTCGGCTTCCAGGCGCAGCTTTTCTTCCTGCTTGCGGCGGGCTTCGTCAGCGGCCTTCTGGCGCACGGCCTCGGCTTCGCGACGGGCACGTTCTTCCGCGGTTTCTTCACGCGGCTTGGCACCGACACCGACCTTGGGCACGGACAGTTTCTTGTCCTTGCTGCCCTTGTTGGCGGCATCGTGGGCACGGCGGGCTTCTTCCGCGGCCTTGCGGGCTTCTTCTTCCGCCGCGGCGATGCGTGCATCTTCCTCGGCGCGACGCTTGGCTTCTTCCGCCGCCAGGCGTTCTTCTTCCACCTTGCGCGCGGCTTCTTCCGCTTCGCGCGCGGCATCTTCCTGTTCGTCCAGCACGGAGCGCTTCACATAGGAACGCGTCTTGCGCACTTCCACGTTGACGGTCTTGGACTTGCCACCGGCCGCCGGCGCCACCTTGAGGGTGCTGGTTTCCTTGCGCTTGAGCGTGATCTTCTTGGG
>DASUXS010000372.1:0-3977 GCA_036377855.1 Moraxellaceae bacterium | reverse complement strand
AGACCTCCGTCGCCGTGTTCCGGATCGAACAGGACAATCTGGCTCAGGCGGACATCGGCTATTTCGTTCCCGGCGTCACCCCGCCGGCGCAGGCCTATTACGGCGCCGAGGGCGCGACCAGCAAGGGCTTCGAACTGGAAGTCACCGGCGCAATCCTGCCGGACTGGAATGCCACCGCCGGCTACACCCAGTTCGAGGCCACCGATGCCAAGGGGACCGACGTGAACACGCTCTACCCGACCCGGCTGCTGCGCCTCTTCACCACCTACAAGCTGCCCGGTGCCCTGGACAAGCTGACCGTGGGCGGCGGCGTGAACTGGCAGGCGGAGATCTACACCAGCGCCACCAATCCCGCCGGTGTCAGCGAGCGCATCACGCAGAAGGCCTACAGCCTGGTCAACCTGATGGCGCGCTATGACATCAGCCGGCAGCTGTCGGCCCAGGTGAACGTCAGCAATGCCACGGACGAGACCTACTTCGACGTCTTCGATGCCTATGGCGCCCTCACCTATGGCGCGCCGCGCGGCATCACCGGCGCGCTGAAGTACAAGTTCTGAGGAAAGCCGTACCGGGCAAGGACGCCCGCCCCTCCCGCTGCAGCGGCTTCAGCCGCGAATCCCCCTGGAGCGCCAATCCCCTGCCCAGGGGCTCCCCTCCGCCTCCCTCCGGCCTTTCTCGCACCGGCGGCGAGCCATGAATGTTCGCGGCTGAAGCCGCTCCTACGGTAGAATGGCGCCCCCTTTTGCCAGTGCCCGCCGCCAGCCCTGTGTCCGCCCTACAGCTACGCATCACCGAAATCTTCCACTCCCTGCAGGGAGAGGCACGCAGTGTCGGCCGTCCGACCGTGTTCGTGCGCCTGACCGGCTGCCCGTTGCGCTGCGCCTGGTGCGATACGCCCTATTCCTTCAGCGGCGGCCAGCTCATGGACCTGGACGAGATCCTGGCCACCGTGCGCGGCCATGGTGCCCGTTTTGTCTGCGTCACCGGCGGCGAACCCCTGGCCCAGCCCGAATGCCTGCCGCTGCTGCAGCAGCTTTGCGACGAGGGCTATGAAGTCTCGCTGGAAACCAGCGGTGCGCTGGATATCAGTCCTACCGATGTACGCGTCAGCCGGGTCATGGACCTGAAGGCGCCGGACTCCGGCGAGTCCCATCGCAACCGTTATGAAAACATCGCCGTCCTCACCCGCAACGACCAGGTGAAATTCGTCATCGCCTCGCGGCGCGATTACGACTGGGCGCGTTTCAAATGTGACGAGTTCGCGCTTACGGCCAAAGTCGGCGAAGTGCTGTTCTCACCCGTGCATGGCGTGCTGCAGCCGCGCGAACTGGCGGAATGGATACTGGCCGACCGGCTCGATGTGCGCATGCAGGTGCAGCTGCACAAATACCTCTGGAACAACGAGCCGGGGCATTGAGGCGTGGGCTCGGTCGCCAGCACCTTCCTGCTCTTCCTGGCCACGGCGCTGGCGGAAATCATAGGCTGCTACCTGCCCTGGCTGTGGCTGAAGAAAGACGGTTCCCCCTGGCTGCTGCTGCCGGCCGCCTTCTCGCTGGCGCTGTTCGCCTGGCTGCTGACCCTGCATCCGGCCGCCACGGGACGTGTGTATGCCGCTTACGGCGGTGTCTACGTCACGGTGGCGCTGGGCTGGCTGTGGGCGGTGGACGGCCTGCGCCCGGACCGCTGGGATGTGCTGGGGGTGGGGCTGGCCCTGGCCGGCATGGCCGTCATCATGTTTGCCCCGGGCCGGTGAACGGCCCTTCGATATAAAGGGACCGCTAAGCGGCCCTTCGATATAAAAGGACCGCTAGCGGCCCGTCTATGTAGAAAGGCCCAGTGAGGCCCTGTTCGGGATTCCCATGAAAAAAGCAGTCATCCTTCTTTCCGGCGGCCTCGATTCCGCCACCTGCGTGGCCATCGCCAGGAGCGAGGGCTTCGAGCCCGTGGCGCTGAGTTTCGACTATGGCCAGCGCCACAATGCCGAACTCGCGGCCGCACAGCGCGTGGCCCAGGCTTTCGGCGTGAAAGACCATCGCGTGCTGCGCCTGGACCTGGGCAGCATAGGCGGCTCCGCCCTCACCGACACCTCGATTGCCGTGCCCACAGAAGAAAGCAGCGGCATTCCCGTCACCTACGTGCCGGCGCGCAACACCGTCTTCCTGTCCTTCGCCCTGGGCCTGGCGGAAGTCACCCAGGCCGACGACATCTTCATAGGGGTGAATGCCGTGGATTATTCCGGCTATCCCGACTGCCGCCCGGAATTCATACGCGCCTTCGAGCAGGTGGCCAATCTCGCCACCAAGGCCGGGGTGGAAGGCCACCGCATGCAGATCCATACGCCGTTGATCGCGCTCAGCAAGGCCGACATCATCCGTACCGGCCTGCGCCTGGGCGTGGACTACGGCCTGACCGTGTCCTGCTACCAGGCCGACCTGCAGGGCCGCGCCTGCGGCGTCTGCGACTCCTGCCGCCTGCGCCGCAAGGGCTTTGCCGATGCCGGCGTGGCCGATCCCACGCGCTACCTCTGACGTTCAAGCTGCACCGGACTAACAAGCGCCAAGGCCGTCTTCCGGCTTACGCCTGTCACAAGGCCGGTGTAGACTGAAACCCGATTCACGGAACCGTTCTCTCAGGAATCCCCAATGGAGCATTTCCTCGTTCTTTCCGCACTGGGCACCGACCGCACCGGCATCGTCGACGAGCTGGCCCGTGCCGCCTCTGAAAACCGCTGCAACATCGCTGATTCGCGCATGATCGTCATGGGCCAGGAATTCGCCCTGATCATGATGGTCTCCGGCACCTGGGACACCATCGCCAAGCTGGAGGCGCAGCTGCCCAACCTGGGCAAGCGCCTGGGCCTGGCCATCACCAGCAAACGCACCGAGCCGCGCACCGTGCAGGCCGAGGCCATGCCCTACAACGTGCATGTCATCGCCCTGGACAACCCCGGCATCGTGCATGAAATCGCCAATTTCTTCGCTGTGCAGGGCATCAACATCGAAGCCATGGAAACCAGCACCTATGCGGCGCCGCACACCGGCTCGCCCATGTTCGCGCTGTCCATGACGGTGAACATCCCGGCCCGCGTGCATATCGCCACGCTGCGCGAAAACTTCATGCTGTTCTGCGACGACCGCAACCTCGACGCCATCATCGAGCCGTTCAAGAACTGACGGCACGCCCTGCGTACCGTCATCCCCGCGCAGGCGGGGATCTCATGGATTCGGGCAGGGCCTTAAGCAAAGCCACTGCCCGCTCCAAAAAAAGCCCTGCCTGAATCGAAAAGGTCCCCGCCTTCGCGGGGATGACGACGACAAGGAAGAAAAATGACTGTTTCTGTTGGTTCCGCTGTTCCCGATTTCCACCTGCCCGCCACCAGCAACAAAGACGTACAGCTCTCCGCCCTGCGTGGCTGGCATATCGTGCTGTATTTCTATCCCAAGGACTCGACGCCGGGCTGCACCCTGGAAGGCCAGCAGTTCCGCGACATGATCGAGGACTTCAAGGCCGAGAAGTGCCTGATCCTGGGCGTGTCGCGCGACAGTCTGAAATCACATGAGAAATTCAAGGAAACGCAGTGCTTTCCTTTCGAGCTGATCAGCGACGAGCAGGAAGAACTGTGCAAGCTCTTCGATGTCATCCGCATGAAGAATATGTATGGCAAGCAGGTGCTGGGGGTGGAGCGCAGCACTTTCCTGATCGACAAGAAGGGCGTCCTGCGCCAGGAGTGGCGCAAGGTGAAGGTGGATGGCCATGCCGAGGCCGTGCTGTTTGCAGTGAAGCAGCTGAATAAATAAACCCTTCGCCCCGTAGGAGCGGCTTCAGCCGCGAACAACGCGAACAAAAAGCCCGCCGATGGCGGGCTTTCCATTTGGCGTCAAAAGTTCGCGGCTGAAGCCGCTCCTACGGAAAGTTACGGCGTCAGGTACCCGCCTTGCGTATCCGGAAGAAAAACTCCGCCTCCCCTTCCCGCAGCT
>DASUXS010000371.1:0-9044 GCA_036377855.1 Moraxellaceae bacterium | reverse complement strand
GGGGCAGGCGGGGAGGGGGACGATTCTACGGAGCCCGGGGGAGGCGGACAATTCTTGACGTCACCCATATCGCTCCGGGAGCCGGACGGCGCCCCTGCAGACGCCCATAAAAAAGGCGGCGCCAGGGAGGGTGATCCCGGCGCCGCCAATGTGAATTCCCTTTCGGTGCTTCTCTCTTGAGACTCGTAACCGCCGGACCTCCTGCCCGGGCGGGGATCAGGCGGCCTGCTTGACCGCCTGTTCATCCAGCTTGAGCTCGGCCTTCCATTTCTCCAGCAGTTCGCGGGTGTCGCTCTGCCAGGGATGGAAGTCGCGCTTGTAATACTCCAGGTAGGCCGGGCCCAGCTGGCGGAACCAGCCCTTGCGGCCCCAGAGGCGGTTCATGCCCTTGAGCCAGGAGGCGGGCTTGAAGAGCTGGCCGTCCTCATACATCAGGCGGGTCTGGAAACGCGTCTGGTTGAAAATGAACATGCCGGTGGTGATGGCCATGGCGCGCACGCGTATCCAGTAGTCGCCCACCTGTTCCTGGTAGACATCGAAGGCCACGCCCTTGTGCTCGTTTTCTTCCACGGCATGCCAGAGCCAGAGCTTGGCCATGCTGGGGTGCAGGCTTTCGTACATTTCCGGATTGGTCAGCATGGCTTCGGCCATGATGGCAGTGAAATGCTCCAGCGCGCAGGTGATGGCCAGCTGGCGTTCCGGCGGCAGGTTCTTCTTGATGAATTCGATACGGCCGCCGAGTTCGGCCTCAATGCCTTTCAGGTCGAAACCATGGGCATCGGCATAGTCGTTATAGCTCTCATGCTCTTTGGCATGCATGGCTTCCTGGCCGATGAAGGCGCTTACTTCCTTTTTCAGCTGCGGATCGCAAATACGGTCGCGATAGTGGCGCACGGTTTCCACGAAGAAGCGTTCGCCCACCGGAAAGGTGGCGGACAGCGCATTCATCACATGGGTCAGGAAGGGATTGTTGTCGGCCCAGTAACGCGGCACCTGCTCGTCAAACTGGAAATCCATGCGGCGCACGGTGATGCCGCTGCCCTGGGGACGTTGCTGGCTCATGCCACGTCCTCCAGCAGTTCCGGACGCTTGAGCATGGCGGCCAGGCGCTTGAGGCCGCTGTCACGCAGATAGCGCTTGTCGCGCTTGGCGGGATGGAAGTCACGCTTGTAGTAGGCCAGGTAGGCCGGGCCCAGCTTGCGCAGGAAGCCGGGATTGCCCAGCAGCCAGCTGAAACCTTCGCGTATGGATTTCCAGTCGCGCTTGTCGCTCATGCCGTTGCGCAGCTGGAAATAGTGCAGCACGGTGAAGAAGGTGAACTCAATGGTGGTGGCAGCCATTTCGCTGCTGCGTATCCAGTAGTTGCCTACCTGTTCCTGGTAGACATCGAAGGCCACGGATTTGTGTTCGGATTCTTCCACGGCATGCCAGATCCACAGCGGCAGCATGCGTTCGTCCATGCCTTCGAAGAAGCCATCTTCTTCCAGCATGAGTTCGGCCAGCATGGCGGTGAAATGTTCCAGCGCACAGGTCTTGGCCAGGCGGCGTTCCGGCGAGAGGCGGTCTTCCTGCCAGCGTATGCCCTTGAAGACGAAGTCCACCACCTTCTGGGTGGGCATGCCCTTCTGCTGCATCAGCGTGTTGAAGTGTTCGTGCTCATTGCCGTGATGCGCTTCCTGGCCGATGAAGCCCTTCACTTCCTCGCGCAGCTTTTCGCTTTTCAGCTGCGACTGGTAATGGCGCACGGCGCGCATGAAGAAGCGCTCGCCTTCGGGGAAGGTGCAGGACAGGGCGGTCAGCAGCGTGGTCTTGAACTGGCTGTTGTCGAACCAGTACAGCGGCATGTCCGGATCGAAGCTGAAGTCCATGCGGCGCGGCTGGATGTCGCTCTTGTTGGTGCGCTTCTTCTTTTCCGGCGGCGCGGCGTTGACCTTGGCATTCATGGCGGGGCTCCTGCACTGACAAGCTTGGACAATGACAGGGAGTATTTCCCCGAGCCCGTCCGGGCAGTCAGGGTTTTCGATGCCAAGTTCTTGTCAATGGAGGCCATGGTGGTGCTAGCGTGCTAGTTAATTGCCCATATGGGCCAGACGTCAGTCCCGATGGGACACCGGGCAAGATAGGAATAGTGGCTTCCAGGCAGAAAAAAGGCCCGGCAGCTGCCTGCCGGGCCCTTGGGGTTCTGCCGGCTCAGCCCTGCAGGGCGAGCATTTCCTTGTACTTCTTCTCGAGGGCTTCGGTGTCGTAGTCCTCGGGGTGGAAGCCCGGGCGGAAGTAATCGAAGAGCTCGGGCAGGACCTGCAGCAGGAAGCCCTTGCGGCCCATCAGGCCGTTCAGGCCCATGACCCAGGACTTGATGTTGAAGAGCTGCTTGTCCTTGGCCATCAGGCGCACCTGCTGGTCGGCCACGACGGCGGCCAGGATGACCATGGCCACGACCATGGCACCGGCGCGGGTGGCATAGGCGTTCTTGTAGAGCTGCTGGTAGGCGTCGTAGCACACGGACTTGTGCTCGGACTCTTCCACGGCATGCCACAGCCACATGCGGCGCATGGTGGGATCGTTCATACGCTCGTTCCAGTCGGTACGCTTCATCAGCTGCGAGGCGATGGTGGCGGTGAAGTGCTCCAGGGCGCAGGTCACGGCCAGCTGCTGCTTGTGGCTGAGGATCTTGTGGCCGAACTTCAGCAGCTTGCCGACGCGGCGGTGGAAGAAGTCCACGTCGATGCCGTTGGCGGTGGCGTAGTCGTTGAAGACCTTGTGTTCCTTGGAATGCATGGCTTCCTGGCCGATGAAGGCGCTGATTTCCTTCTGCATGACCGGATCCTGGATCTGGTCACGGATGTTGCGCATGCTGGTCACGAAGAAGAACTCGCCTTCCGGGAACAGGGAAGACAGGTTGCTCAGGAAATGGGTCAGGAAAGGATCGTTATGGAACCAGTATTTGGGGACATCGTTGAAACCGAAGTCCATGCGGCGGACGGGAAAGCTGGCCTTGATCTGGGCTTGGGCGGTCATTACGGCGCTCCTGTGGAATCTGGGGCTGCCTGGTGGGCCGTGACCTCGTGGGGTCTTTGCGGCTAGGATTCCTGTCACTCACCGGGCGGCAATACGACACTTTCTATTTTTCTTCATTGAATGTGTCATTGGACGATGTAAGTATTGCCAGCCTTCCCGAACGGCCGCTAGGTCAAATCGGGCCAAAAACAAGTCAGAAAGGTTTCCAGGGCCCGCCCATGCCAACCGTCGATCTGCATCAGCCAGCCATCCCCGTGAACTACGCCCGCCAGCTCGTCGAGCTTTGCGGCCGCTGGCATGTGGCCCCGCAGGAGCTGATGGCCGATACCGCCCTGGCCCGTCTGGACCCCACGTCCACGGACGCCCGTCTGTCTCCCCTGGAGTTCAACATCCTGGTGGACCGCGCCCTGCGCCTCACCGGCGAACCGGCCCTGGGCTACCACTTCGGCCTGCAGACCAAGCTCTCCGCCCATGGCTTCCTGGGCTATGCGGTGATGACCAGCGCCACCCTGGCCGAGGCCCTGCAGCTGACGGAGAAGTTCTTCACCACCCGCAGCGGCGCCTTGAGCTTCCGCTTCTTCATAGAAGGCGACACCGCCGTGGTGCAGATCGACAGCACCGTGGACATCAAGGCGCCCTTTGCCTTTCCCTTTGAAAGCATGCTGGTCGGCCTCTGCCATGCCGGTGCCTATATCACCGGCGAAAACAGCATGGACGCGGAAATCTGGATCGACTTCCCCGAGCCCGATTACTACGCCAGCTTCGCCCACCTGCTGCCCTGTCCCATCCGCTACGGCAAGCCGGTGAACCAGCTGCGTTTCCCCGCCGCGCTGCTCAGCCATTCCCTGCTCATGGCCGATGCCACCGCCTCGCAGCTGGCCCGCGAGCAGTGCGAGCGCGAGCTGGCGGCCCTGTCCAGCCAGCCCCTGGTGTCCCGTGTCCGTGCCCTGCTGGGCGAGGACCTCTCCGCCATGCCCGACCTGGAGACGGTGGCCGAGCGCTGCTGCATGTCGGCGCGCAGCCTCAAGCGCAAGCTGGCCGAGCATGGCGTGAGCTTCTCCGAGCTGGCCGCGGACATGCGCCGCGACGAAGCCTTCCTGCTGCTGGCCGAAGGCCGCCTCAGCATCGAACAGATCGCCGGCCGCCTGGGCTACCGCGACCCCGCCAACTTCACCCGCGCCTTCAAGGCCTGGACCGGCGAGACCCCGCGCCAGTACCGCGAACAGGTCCGCTCCAGCCACCGCCACCTGTAAACGCCCGCCCCAAGGTCTATCCAGACCGGCCAGGTCAGCGCGACGGGTCAATTGGCCGCTTATGCCGGTTTGGCCGGCGTCGTCATTAGCGGCATAATCCGCGGCCTTCCTCCGTATTCCGTTTCCTGGAGCCTTTCATGTCCGGCATTACCCTCAGCCGCTACCTGGTTGAAAAGCAGCGCAGCAATGCCGCCCTCACGCCCGACCTGCGTCTCCTCGTGGAGAACGTGGCGGCCGCCTGCAAGGCCATAGGCGTGGCCATCGGCAAGGGCGCCATCGCCGGCGTGCTGGGCGGTGCCGGTACCGACAATGTGCAGGGCGAGGCCCAGAAGAAGCTGGACGTGCTGTCCAACGACATCCTCATCAATGCCAAGGAAGCCAACGGCACGCTGGCCGCCATGGCCTCGGAAGAAATGGACGAGATCTATCCCATTCCTCCCGAATACCCGCTGGGCGACTACCTGCTGCTCTTCGATCCCCTCGATGGCTCTTCCAACATCGACGTGAACATTTCCGTGGGCACCATCTTTTCCGTGCTGAAGAAACAGGGCAGCAAGGAAACGAAAGCCACTACCGAAGATTTCCTGCAGCCGGGCACCGAACAGGTTTGCGCCGGCTATGCCGTCTACGGTCCGTCCACCCTGCTGGTGCTGACCCTGGGCGAAGGCGTGGACTGCTTCACGCTGGATCGCGAGCAGGGTGAGTTCCTGCTCACGCATGCGCAGATGAAAGTGCCGGAAGACACCAAGGAATTCGCCATCAACACGTCCAACCAGCGCTTCTGGGAAGGTCCCGTGCAGCGCTATGTGGAAGAGCTGCTGATGGGCGCCTCCGGTCCGCGCGAAAAAGATTTCAATATGCGCTGGGTGGCCTCCATGGTGGCCGACGTGCATCGCATCCTCACCCGCGGCGGCATCTTCATGTATCCGCTGGACAGCAAGACCAAGGACAAGGGCGGCAAGCTGCGCCTGATGTATGAAGCCAATCCCATGGCCTTCCTCATCGAGCAGGCCGGCGGTGCCGCCACCACTGGTCGCGAGCGCATCATGGGCGTCACGCCGGAAAAGCTGCACCAGCGCGTGCCCGTGGTGCTGGGCTCCAAGAACGAAGTGGATCGGGTGACGCGTTACCACCACGAATAAATCCACCAACAACAATAACTTCAGCCTGCCAGAAACAATCACGATGCCAGATTTCGAAAACATGCTCCCGGATGCGGAGCGGGCCTATGTCGGCCTGATGATGGGCGTGGTCGGCCGTGGCCTGGTGTCCGCCAGCCAGGTCGATGACGTCATCCGCCGCGAAGTCGGCGGCTTTCCCAAGGGCTTCATCCTGCAGATGATGGTGATGCCCAACGGTCCGGCCTTCTCCGCCCAGGTGCAGGACGACGGCACGCTCAAGCTGCTCAAGAACTTCAGCGGCAAGCCCGACCTCTGTGCACGCTTCAAGCACATGAGCCATGCCTTCCTCGTGCTGTCCTTCCAGGAAGGCACCGCGCGCGCCTTTGCCAATGACCGCATTTTCGTCGACGGCGAAGTGTCCTATGCCATACGCATGGTGCGCTGCCTCACCCGCATGGAAGTCCTGATCCTGCCCAAGCTGGTGGCTGAACGCGCGGTGAAGCGCTATCCCGCCATCACACTGGGTGAAAAACTGAATCTGGCCACGCGCATCTATGGACGCGTGGTGAGCAACTTTTTGAAAGGGGAATAATTAAAAATGGCCAAGCCCTACTACGAATTCTTCTGCCCGGTAAAAGTGATTGCCGGCCACAAGGCCCTGGAACACATCCCCTTCGAGCTGTCGGCCCTGCGTGCGCAGCGTCCGCTGGTCATCACCGACAAGGGCGTGGTTGCCGTCGGCCTGCTCAAGCATATCGAAGGCGCCTTCGCCGGTGCCGAAACCGCCATCGCCGCTGTCTTCGATGACGTGCCGCCGGACAGCAGCATGCAGACCGTGCGTGCTGCTGCCGCCGCCTACCGCGCCAACAACTGCGACGCCATCGTCGCTGTCGGCGGCGGTTCCGTGATCGACACCAGCAAGGCCGTGAACATCCTGGTGTCCGAAGGTGGCGATGACCTGTCCGCTTTCTCCGGCGCGCATAACCTCAAGCGTCCGCTGAAGCCGTTGTTCGTGGTGCCCACCACGGCCGGCACCGGCTCTGAAACCACCATGGTGGCGGTGATCTCCGACACCGAGAAAGGCGTGAAGGTACCTTTCACGTCTTACTTCCTGATGCCGAATGCCGCCGTGCTGGATCCGCGCATGACGCTGACGCTGCCGCCGCATATCACCGCCATGACCGCCATGGATGCCATGACGCATGCCGTTGAAGCCTTCACCTGCCTGGCCGCCAATCCCATCAGCGATGCCTATGCCAGCGCCGCCATCCGCAAGATCAGCGAAAACCTCATCAAGGTGATGGACAACCCCGCCGACGCCGATGCGCGCCTGGAACTGGCGCAGGCCTCCACCATGGCCGGCATCGCCTTCTCCAATGCCATGGTCGGCCTGGTGCATTCGCTGGGTCATTCGCTGGGTGCCGTCTGCCACCTGCCGCACGGCCTGTGCATGAACCTCTTCCTGCCCTATGTGCTGGAGTTCAACCAGGACGTGAACGGCGACCGTATCGGCGAGCTGCTGCTGCCCCTGGCCGGCGCTGATGTTTACGCGGTGACGCCGCGCGAAGCCCGCGCCAAGAAAGCTATCGCCACGCTGCGCGAACTGCGCGACGAACTCTTCAAGCGCTGCAAGCTGCCGCGCACCCTGCAGGAAACCGGCAAGGTCCGTGAGGACCAGCTGGAGCAGGTGGCCGAGCTCACCATCAACGACGGCTCCATCATCTTCAATCCCAAGGAAACCGACCGAGAGGAGGCCCTGGCCATCCTCAAGCGCGCCTGGGCCTGAGCCAGTACTGCTGAAAAAACGCCGCACTATGCGGCGTTTTTTTTACCTCTTGCCTGCCCCCGTAGGAGCGGCTTCAGCCGCGAACCTTCAAAGCTCCGGGCCGGATGGTTCGCGGCTGAAGCCGCTCCTACGGGAGGGCAGGGCGGACTGGCCTGGGTGGCACAGGCCGTGGCTGGCCATTCATCGTTCTAAGGGCCTGTGCCGTTCCCGTGGAAAAGGTTTTCCCTTAGCCTCGCTGCTTCGGGCCGAGAGGGCCCCATGTTCCGGGTTTGCCAGGCACGGCGTTCGACCCCCTTATTGGAGTCACGCCATGCGCCTTTTCCAGGACGTGGTGTTGCTGGCCTGCCTGCTGTTCCTGTTCAGCGGCGCCCGCAGCACTGATATTTCCCATCCGGTGAGCCAGCTCTGGTCCACCATCAATACGGCGCTGGAAGCCTCGCTGCACTGAGCCAGTAGTCCGGGGCTGCCTGAGGCCTTTGTTCCGGGATGGCCAGCACACAGGGAGAGTGTCCATGAAGTTCCTGCGTAACCTGCTGCTGGGAGTGGCTGCCCTGCTGGCGCTCCTGGTGCTGGCGGCCTTCATGCTGCCCGACGCCTACGAGGTTGAGCGCCGTATCCATATCAAGGCGCGGCCGGCGGAGGTCTATGCCCTGATTGCCAGCCCGCGTGAATGGAAGCGCTGGTCCACTTGGAACCGCCGCGATCCCGAGATGCGCCTGTCCTATTCCGGCCCCGAGACCGGCGCCGGCGCCAGCTGGAAATGGGAGAGCCGCAGCCAGGGCCATGGCGAGATGACCCTGGTCCGCGCCGAGCCGGGGCAGGTCGTGGAATACGATCTTTTCTTCCCTGACTTCGATTCCCGTCCCCGTGGCAGCCTCAGCCTGCGTCCCGATGGCGATGGCACCGAGGTGGTCTGGCGCATGTCCGGCCGCAGCGGCCTCAATCCCTTCATGCGCTGGATGAACCTGTTCATGGACGGCATGGTGGGCCGCGACTTCGAGGAAGGCCTGGGCAATCTGCGTGAGGTCGCCGAGAAGCCCTGAGGCCGCGCCCGCTTGCCCCACCCGTCCTTTGCTGGTCTATTCAGGGCTTATTCCCCCTCGTGATGCGGCAAGGGAGCGGCCATGAGTGAATCCCCACTTACTTTGCGGCATGTCAGTCCGCTGCGGCCCCTGCACTGGCTGCGCCTGGGCTGGGCCGACTTGCGCGCCCAGCCGTGGTCCAGCCTGAGCTATGGCGTGGTGGTGGCCGGCATAGGCTGGCTGCTGCTCAGCCTCGCGCAGCAGCGGCCGCAGTACGTGCCCACCGCCCTGGGCCTCTTCTTCCTGCTGGCCCCGCTGATTGCCGCCGGCCTCTACGAGCTGTCCCGCGCCCGTGCCGCCGGCGAGGCCAGCGGCTTCTGGCTGTCGCTGGGCGGACTGCGCCGCAATGCCGGCACCATTGCCGACTTCGGCGTGGTGTTGGTGATCCTGGCCATCGTCTGGGAGCGTGCCGCCGCCGTGTACTTCGCCCTGGCCTATGGCGGCGAGATGGACAATGCCGAGCACTTCATCCAGGAGGTCTTCTTCTCGGGGCGCTACCTGGCGGTGGTCATCGTCTGGTGCTTCAGCGGCGCCGTGGTGGCGGCCCTGGTGTTCGCGGTCACGGCCATAGGCATGCCCCTGGTCATAGACCGCCAGGTGGACGTGGTCACCGCCATGAAGACCAGCCTGCAGGCCATACGCCTCAACCTGCCCGCCATGCTGCTGTGGGCGGGGCTGATCGTGCTGCTGTCCGGCCTGGGCATGGCCTTCGCGCTGGCCGGCCTCATCGTGGTCATGCCCTGGCTGGGGCATGCCACCTGGTGGGCTTACCGGGACATTGCCG
>DASUXS010000370.1:0-6584 GCA_036377855.1 Moraxellaceae bacterium | reverse complement strand
CGGCAACTCTCCGAATGCCGACCTGGGCTTCTCAAGCTGCCACCGGCCGGAGCCCTCCGCAGGAGCCAACTTTTCTTTCCCCTGTTTCTTTTTTTATTCGGCCTGCGGCCTCACCCTTCGGGCCGTCGGCGGAGCCGACGTTCACCTCGCTGCGCGAGGATGTGAGAAAAAAGAAATAGGGCCCCGCGGGAGGCGCACCGCCCTGGGTTAATTAGCAACGGGGGCAACCCAGTCGGAGCACTTCACCGTTAGGGAGATTGGGTAAAAATCCCCGCACTCCCGGGCAAGGCAAAAGCAAAGCCCAGCGCGCGCATACAGGGTTGGCGAAAAAGAATCCCGCAGCCTCAGCAATAGCAAAGGCCCGCTGCAGGTCAGGGAGATCCCCGCCTGCGCGGGGATGACGCTTATGCGGGATAGGAGGGAGGGAGAGTAGAGAAGAGGGGGCGTGCTTATGGTGACTGAGGCACAGCCGCCTCATTCATTCGGATAGAACAACCACGCATGCGGCAACGGCTCTTCCAGATGCCGCATCAGGCTTTCCATATAGTCCGCCATCTGCCGGAACTCCTTCTCCTCCAGCGAACTCACCGCCCAGGCCACGAGCTGGTGCTGCACCGCCCGCGCCACGCCCACGCCGCCTTGTATCATTTTTTCCGTGAGGAAACCAAAGCCCATCAGGCGTATGGATTTGAGATAGACCTCATCCAGCATCAGGTCCCCCAGCTCCGACAGCAGCTTGCTGCAGCGCTGGCGCTGTTCCCGCCATTGTCCGTCGCGTATGGCCATGGTGATGGCGAGACGCTCCTGCTCCAGGTAATCCGGCACCAGGAAGCCCGTCATGGGCTGCAGCTCGCCATCCGCTCGTGGCAGCGCCAGGGTCAGCGACTGCACATGCAGGGCCGCCTGCTGCATCTGCTGCTCATCCAGCTTGGGCACCACCTGCGCGGCCACGCGGTTGATGGTGGTGGTCATGGTGCCCAGGGCGGAATGCACGAAGCGTTCGGCGCTGTGGCCCAGGTTCATGGCGTGGATGGCGTCCAGCACGTAGGCATGCGCCGCCTCGCTGTTGAAAAGCCGTATCACGTCCAGCAGCACCTTCTGCTGCTTCCAGTGGCCCTGCTGCACTTCCCTGATCAGCGTTTCACTGGCACGCCGCAGCTCGCGGCTGGTGGTGAACACCGCATAGTGGCCAACGGGCTTTTCCGGGAAGGCGGCAGGCATGGCGGTCAGTCCAGCAGGGCACCCAGCCCCAGGTCGGCGCAGCGCTGGCGCAGGTTGCCGAGATGGTCGGCGGGCAGGCGCAGGAAAACGGCGCGATGCGAGTTGCGGGCATCTTCCGGCAGTTCCGCCATGCGCAGCAGCACCGGGTCGCAGAGGCCTTGCTTGTCGGCGGCGATCAGCAGCTGCAGGCGCAGGCCTTCGTCCAGCTGGCGGGCACGATCCAGCAGCCGGTGCTGGGCCTCCAGCGGAATTTCGTTCAGCAGCGTGAGCAGCAGCGGCCAGTCACCGGTCTGGTGCAGGGCGCGCAGCATGCTGTTGAGCACGGCATCCTCGTGTTCGGACACCTGCAGGGCGATGCTGGTGCGCCGTTCCGGGCGCATGAAGCCTATGACCTGCAGGGCCAGCGGCCAGTGCAGGGCATCATCAATGCTGCCGCTCCAGCGCCGTATGGCTTCGCCATCCAGGGCTTCGGCGAAGCGGGCCACGCTGCGCTGTTCGTTTTCCTGCATGAGACCAACAAGGGGCAGCATGATTTTCCACAGGCTGTGCTGGTCGGTGGCGCGGATGATGTCGTGCAGGGCGGCTTCGTTCTGGAAGAAGGGCAGGCTGACAAAACGCTGCTGCGCCTTTTTCGTCATGGTGTCTATCAGGGGCAGGATGAGCTGCCACTGCTGGTTTTCGCGCACGCTGGCCAGCAGGCTCATGATGGCCTCGTCGCTGCTTTCAGCCACCAGCTCGGCGATGGTGGCACGACGCACGATGCCCATATGCTCGATCAGCAGCAGGCCATGCGGCCACAAGGCCTGCTCATAAAACGCCTGCACCAGTTCGCGTATGGTGTTTTCGCTGAGCTCGTCGGTGAGGCGCGCGGCGCGCTGGCGCAGCGGCAGTTCCATCAGGGGAATCAGCGGCAGCAGATGGTGCCAGAGCTGGTGCTGTTCGGCGGCGCGCAGGATGCGGCGCAGCACGGCATCATCCTGCACCACGGGCAGGTTGATGACGCGGCGGCGGTTGGCTTCGGTCATCAGGCCCATCAGCGGCAGCGTCACCGCCCACAGATCGTGTTTCACCACGCCGCGCACCATGCTGGACAGCGTGTCTTCGTCGCCGTCCGCGGCCATGTTCACCAGGCGCGCCTGCCAGTGCGGGGCTACCACCGACATCAGGGCCAGGGCATGCGGCCAGAGGTCGGTGGCCTCGTCCGCGGCGGCGCGTATCAGGTCGTTCAGGTAGTCGGCGGGCAGGATGTCGAGAATGGCATTGAGACGCTGCGCATCATCGATGAAGAAGCCGGTCTGCAGCAGCGCTTCGCCATCGCGCACTTCGCGCAGCACGCTTTCGATCAGGCTGAGGGGCAGGGTGCCGACCAGGTCGCTGAGCATGATGTATTCGCGCTGCTCCATGAGCTTGCGCGTCACCTTGATGACACTGGACAGCGGCAGGGCGGCCGTGAGTTCGCGGGCCTTGTCCGCCTCCAGGTACACCGCGGAGCGGGCCATGAAGGCGGGCTCCAGGTGCCGGGTGATTTCGATGGCGCGGGCTGCCGGCATTTCACCGGCAATGCGTGCGCAGAGCAGGGGCCCCATGGTGCGCTCGGCAATGAAGGCCACCAGCGTGGAGGGCAGCAGCTTGCTGGCGGCTGCGATACGGCCGAAGAGGGCGCGTTGCTCGCCCAGCAGCTGCTGCGTGCAGGACAGGCGGAGATTGTGCAGGGCGGGCACATCCAGTGCCTGCAGATAATCCAGGTCGGCGGGTGTGCAGTGCAGCAGGCGGGACAGCTTGGTGAGTTCGGCCTGGCGCCGGAAGTCGGTCATGTCAGGCCCTCAACCGGCAATGATCTTGCGCACGGCGCCGCGCAGCAGGAAGGGTACATGGGACAGCGCTTCGTCGAAGGCGTTGCGGTATTCGTCGTCCTGGGCCCGGCGGGCGCCGTTGATGGCATCCAGGAGTTTCTGCTGGTCGGCGGCGCTGAGGATTTTCAGGATCGCCGGATCCAGGCCGGGCAGGGCTTGCAGGGTCTTGGGGGCGGCCATGATGTCCTCTTCTTGTACTGATGCTTTTCTGGATCATGATGCGGGCTCGCCTCCGGAACTTAGCATGCCTGTGGGAAGGGCTCTACTCCGCTTTTGCCGGATGGTCCGCAATGACGACAGGACAAATCCGCCCTGGGGTGAAAGTGACAACTCCTGAGTTGCCGGAGCCTGAGTTGCCGGAGACAGAAACGACAACGGCGGATGTTTCGCATCCGCCGTTGTCGCTGATACCCGTCACTGGCTTATTTGAGCTCGGCTGAACTCTTGCCCAGCACGCGGCGCGCGATGATGAGCTGCTGGATCTGCTGCGTGCCCTCGAAGATGTCCAGGATCTTGGAGTCGCGCGCCCATTTCTCCAGCAGTTCGTCTTCGCCGTAACCGATGCTGGCGGCCAGCTCCACGCATTTCAGCGTGATCTCGCTGCCGATGCGACCGGCCTTGGCCTTGGCGATGGAGGCTTCCTTGGAATTGGGTTTGCGGTTGTCCGCCATCCAGCAGGCGCGCAGCGTGAGCAGGCGGGCGGCTTCCCATTCCGCTTCCAGGCGGTAGATGGTGGCTTCGATGTTGGAGGCATTCAGCGGTGGCGTGCTGTAGGACGGATCGAGGAAGTCCTTGCACAGTTCCTTGATGCGCTCCAGCGAGGCGCGGGCACAGCCCACGGCCATGGCCGCCACCAGCGGACGCGTGTTGTCGAAAGTTTCCATGACGCCGGCAAAGCCCTTGGCGACATCGATTTCCGGATTACCCAGCAGGTTGGCACCGGACACGCGGCAGTCGGTGAAGGTGATGACGGCGGTGTCGGAAGCCTTGATGCCCAGCTTGTGTTCCAGGCGTTCGACGCGCATGCCCGGCGTGCCGCGTTCCACCACGAAGGACTTGATGGCGGCACGGCCCAGGTTCTTGTCCAGGGTGGCCCACACCACGACGCAGTCAGCGCGTTCGCCGCAGGTCACGAAAATCTTTTCGCCGTTGAGGATGTAGTCGTCGCCATCCTTGGTGGCGGTGGTGCGGATATTGGCGGAGTCGGAACCGGTGCCCGGCTCGGTGATGGCCATGGCCGCCCACTTGCCCTTGAAACGCGCCAGCTGCTCGTCGTTGGCGACGGCGCCGATGGCGGAATTGCCCAGGCCCTGGCGCGGCATGGTCAGCAGCAGGCCGACGTCGCCGTAGCAGAGCTCGATGCAGCCCAGCGCCGCCGACATATTGGTGCCGTTCTTGATGCTGGTGTCATCGCTGGCGCCGCGCTTGCCCAGCGCCGTGGAGCTGGTGCCTTCGGCAGAGCCGTCGTTGAAGCCGTCCAGCAGCGACGCCAGCATGTCCAGTTCCTTGGGATAGGCATGCTCGGCCTTGTCGTATTTGCGCGAAATGGGGCGGAAATAGTTCAGGGCGACTTCGTGGGCCTGGTCCACCAGCATTTTGAATTTTTTCGGATTCTCAAGATTCATTTTTCACTTCCTCATTCTGTTTTTCCCCCTCTCCCCGCTGGCGGGGAGAGGGTTGGGGTGAGGGGTGGTGGTTGATGGCGGGCCTGTTGGTTATGGCTCAGGCTGCTCCCCTCACCCCCGCCCTCTCCCCGCAAGCGGGGAGAGGGAGTGAAAGGGATCAGGCATGCAGCCCCGAGTGCATCAGCGCCACCGCGCGCAGGTCGCGATACCAGCGCTCCACCGGATGTTCCTTGGTGAAGCCGTGGCCGCCGAGGATCTGCACGCCATCGTTGCCTATCTTCATGGACTTTTCCGCGGCCAGCAGGCGCGCCAGGTAGGCTTCGCGGTGGAAGGGCTTGCCGGCTTCGGCCAGGGAGGCAGCGTTCCACAGCAGCATGCGCATGGCGTCGATCTCGATGGCCATGTCGGCAATCATGAACGCCACGCTCTGGCGGTGCGAAATGGGCTCGCCGAAGGCGATGCGCTCATTGGCGTAGTTCGCGGTGTAGTCCATCACGGCCTGGCAGGTGCCCACGGCGAGGCCTATCCAGGCCAGCGCGCCCAGGTCCAGGAAGGTCTGGTAGTCGAAATCGTCGTCGCCGAGTTTTTCGGCGCGCACGTTTTCCAGGCGCATCTTCAGGGTTTCACCGGCCTTCAGGCCCATGCCCGGGTCTTCCTTGAAGGACAGGCCCTTGCTGCCGCCTTCCACGATGAAGACAGCGGGCTGGCCGTCCAGCTGCGCGGCCACCAGGAAAATCTCGGCATCACGGCCCAGCAGCACCAGGGCTTTTTCACCGTTCAGCAGATAGTCGCTGCCTTCGCGGCGCGCGGTGGTGACCAGCTGCTTGGGATTGAAGCAGGGCACGGCTTCATTCAGCGCGAAGGTGGCCACCGGCGGCATTTCTTCGGCGAAGGCGGAAAGATATTTTTCCTGCTGCTCCTTGCTGCCCCAGCGCGTCAGCGCATTGGCCACGCCCATGGGGGCGAGGATGGCGGCGCCCAGCGTGAAGTCGCCATAGCCCAGGTCTTCGGCCATCAGCGCATTGCTGATGACGGACTGTTCGGCGGCCATGCCACCCAGCGCCTCCGGCACGGCATAGAAATTCAGGCCTAGTTCCAGCGCCTGGGCGCGGATATCGGCCGGGAAGACGGCATCATGGTCGGCACCGTGGGCAGCGGGACGCAGCACGTCCTTGGCAAAACGCTGCAGGGTGTCGCGCATCATCTGCTGTTCATCAGTGAGGCTGAGGTCGAACAGGCCCTTGGCGGCGGCGGGCAGGCGCTGCTTGCTGTCGAGCTTGCTGCCGCCTTTCTTGCCGAAGCCGCGGGCCAGCGTGCCCACCAGCTGGAAGCCGGTGCGGCTGCCGGTATACAGCAGTTTCTCGAAGGATTTGCGGACGCCCAGGCGGTCGGGCCAGTCGCTCTGGGCGAAACGGTTCAGCATGTTCAGGCCCAGGCCCTGAAGCTGGTTGGCATTCATCAATGACTCTCCTTAATACGTCTCGGCATGATGAGAACGGGGCGACTATGCCACGACGCCTGCGGCGGGGATTGACCGCTGTGACACCTGTGCTGTCAGCCCGGCCAGTGGCGGTGGCGGGCCACATAAAAACAACGGCTTTGGAACTCTGGTAGCGTTTTGATGCGGCTTTCGCGGGTGGCCGTCAGGCAGGCCAGGCCAAGGCAGGGAAGAGAAGAGAAGGGGGGAGGAATGATGGACGTGATAGACGCCGCGTGGTGGCGGGTGGAGTTCTGGCTGCTGGTGCTGACCTCGCTGGCCCTGCCCCTGGCCATCGTGGTGCACCTGCTGCGGGTGCGCGACATTTCGCGCTGGGTGCTGCTGAGCTATGCGCTGATGCTGGTGGCCCTGGCCGGCCTGGACATCGTGCTGCTCAAGGCGGTGGCG
>DASUXS010000369.1:0-2538 GCA_036377855.1 Moraxellaceae bacterium | reverse complement strand
CTCGAAGGCCGCGCCGTCGACGGAGCCGTCAAAGTCGATGTCGAGGCGATCGCCCTCCTTCGCGGCCTCGGTGGTCTCGGCCCAGGAGGCGCGCTGGCGGCGCAGGGTGTCGATCATCTTGTCGACATCGGCATCACCGACTTCGGCGACCGGACGCTCGACCTTCACGCTGGCCAGGCTGGCCAGCTTGATTTCCGGATAGACCTCGAAGCTGGCCACGAAAGCCAGGTCGTCATTGGCCTCATCCTTCACGGATTCGATATTGGGGAAACCGGCCGGGTTCAGCTTTTCCTGGGTGACGGCTTCGTAGAAGGCATCACGGATCAGCTCGCCCACGGCTTCCTGGCGGATGCTGGCACCGAAACGCTTCTTGACCACGGCCAGCGGCACCTTGCCCGGACGGAAGCCGTCCATGCGCACGGTACGCGCGGTCTTGTTGATACGCTCATTGACTTCACTGTCGACACGGGCGGCCGGCACAGTGACGGTCATGCGGCGTTCAAGGCCGGTGGTGGTCTCAATGGAAACTTGCATAGCATCCTCTATTACATGTCAGGCCGGACAAAGCTTTGCCGGCGGTGCCTGGCCGCAGGGGCCCCAAGAAAGGACGGGGATTATAAGGAATGAGAAGGATAAGGAAAGCCCGGGAAAGCCATGGGACGACCCCGGCGGCCATCTTTGAAATGAGCGGGCGGCAGCAAGAGAGCAGCGCCTGCGGCGGGCTTAGAAAAAAGCCCAATAAAAAAGGCGTCCCAAGGACGCCTTTTTCATGATTCTGTGTCTTTGGGGACACAGGAATTTGGTGGGTCGTGTAGGGGTCGAACCTACGACAAACGGATTAAGAGTCCGCTGCTCTACCAGCTGAGCTAACGACCCGCTTTCAGGTCGCCCCGCCAAAACTGCTGTCTGGCGAAGCGGCGCGAACCTTACGGTAGTTCCGTTGAAAAATCAACGGCTTTACAACGAATAATGGGGTGGTCGATGGGACTCGAACCCACGACGACCAGAATCACAATCTGGGACTCTACCAACTGAGCTACGACCACCATTACGTACAGCATCGCATTTGGCGCGCCCGGCAGGATTCGAACCTGCGACCCTCGGCTTAGAAGGCCGATGCTCTATCCAACTGAGCTACGAGCGCAGACGACTGCCAGGGCGGCGCAGCGGGTTCCGGTTTGGTCGGGGCAGAGGGATTTGAACCCCCGACATTCTGCTCCCAAAGCAGACGCGCTACCGGGCTGCGCTATGCCCCGATCGCTACCAGGAACACCGTTTCCGGCCCGCCTTAATGCGAGGGCGCATAATACTGATGGCCCCCTGACCCGTCAACGCATCGGAACAGCTTTTTTCCCCACGTTTTCCAGCACTTATTGCATAAGGTTTGGCCAGTCATCCCGCTCATGCGACAATGCGCGCCGCCTTAAATCCACCCGAGAGTCTCCATGTCCGCCATCGTGCTCGACGGCAAACTGCTTGCCAGCAAAATCGAA
Source organism: Moraxellaceae bacterium (assembly GCA_036377855.1). GTDB lineage: Bacteria > Pseudomonadota > Gammaproteobacteria > Pseudomonadales > Moraxellaceae > UBA2031. Next base: position 1,045 of record DASUXS010000369.1, on the reverse strand, counting down.
GCCGAACTGGCCACCCGCGTGGCCGCCGTCAAGGCCCGCAGCGGCCGCACCCCCATCCTGGCCACCATCCTGGTCGGAGCCGACCCCGCCTCCGCCACCTATGTGAAGATGAAGGGCAATGCCTGCGCCCGGGTCGGCATGAGCTCGCTGAAGGTGGAACTGCCCGCCAGCACCACCACCGCAGAGCTGCTGGCCGAGATCGCCAAGCTCAACGCCAACCCGGACGTGCACGGCATCCTGCTGCAGCACCCGGTGCCCCACCAGATCGACGAGCGCGCCTGCTTCGACGCCATCGCCCTGGACAAGGACGTGGACGGCGTCACCTGCCTGGGCTTCGGCCGCATGGCCATGGGCGAAGCCGCCTATGGCTCCGCCACCCCGGCCGGCATCATGACCCTGCTGCGTTCCTACAGCATCCCCCTCTCCGGCAAGCATGCCGTGGTGGTGGGCCGCAGCCCCATCCTGGGCAAGCCCATGGCCCTGATGCTGCTGGGCGCGGACTGCACCGTGACCGTCTGCCACTCGCGCACGCAGAACCTGCCGGACTTCATACGCCAGGCCGACATCGTCATCGGCGCCGTGGGCAAGCCCGAGTTCATCAAGGGTGAGTGGATCAAGGACGGTGCTGTGGTCGTGGATGCCGGCTACCACCCCGGTGGCGTCGGTGACATCCAGCTGTCCGCCGTGAAGGATCGTGCCGCGGCCTGGACCCCGGTGCCCGGCGGTGTCGGCCCCATGACCATCGCCACGCTGATCACGCAGACGGTGGAAGCCGGCGAAAAGCTCATAGGCTGATTTCCGCTGCCCATGAAAAAGCCCGCCATTGGCGGGCTTTTTATTTTGCGGTGACGATGCCTACTGATCGACAAACACATCTTTCTCGAGACGCCGCACCAGCAGCTTGTCGATACGGCGGCGGTCCATGTCCACCACTTCGATACGCAGGCCGCTCCACTCGAAATGCTCGCCGGTTTCCGGCACATGGCCGAGATGGAAAAGGATGAAGCCGGCCAGGGTCTGGTAATCGCGACCGCCCTCCTCCAGC
>DASUXS010000368.1:0-4958 GCA_036377855.1 Moraxellaceae bacterium | reverse complement strand
GAACCCTACCTTTCTGCCAATATTCATTCGCGGCTGAAGCCGCTCCTACGAATTTTGCTCAGGACTTTTTCTTCGGCCGTTGCCAGCCTTCGATATTGACCTGTTTGCCTCGCGCCACTGCCAGGGTGTCGTCCGGCACATCCTTGCTGATGGCGGAGCCGGCACCGGTGGTGGCGCCCTTGCCGATGGAGACCGGTGCAATCAGCGAGGAGTTGGTGCCGATGAAGGCCCCATCGCCGATACGCGTGAGATGTTTGTTCACGCCGTCGTAATTGCAGGTGATGGTGCCGGCGCCGATATTCACGCCGCTGCCTATCTCGGCATCGCCCAGGTAGGCGAGATGGTTGGCCTTGGAACCGCGACCCAGCAGGGCCTTCTTGGTTTCCACGAAGTTGCCGATATGCACGTTCTCTGCGAGCACGGTGCCGGGGCGCAGGCGCGCGAAGGGACCGATCTCGGCGCCCGCACCGACCTTGGCTTCATCGATCAGGGAGTTCGGTTTGATGGTGACGTTGTCACCGATCTCGCAGTCCTTGAGCTGGCAGTTGGCGCCTATGCGCACATTGTTGCCCAGCACAACGCGGCCTTCGAGGATGACATTGGGTTCGATATGCACATCCATGCCATGCGTGACCTGGCCGCGCAGGTCGAAACGCGCAGGATCGATGAGGGTGACGCCGGCACGCATGAGGCTGTCGGCCTGCACGCGCTGATGCACGCGCTCCAGCGTCGCAAGCTGCAGCTTGTCGTTGATGCCATCCACTTCCCAAGGCTGGTCCGGCTGCACCGTCTCGATGGCCACGCCCTCACCCGCTGCCATCGCGATGATGTCGGTAAGATAGTACTCACCTTGCGCATTATTGTTCTTCAGCGCCGGCAGCCAGCGATGCAGCAACGCATTCGGTACACAGAAAATGCCGGTGTTCACTTCACGGATTTTCTTTTCTTCGTCGCTCGCATCTTTCTGCTCGACGATGCGGGTGACGGCGCCGCCATTACGCACGATGCGGCCGTAGCCCGTGGGGTTGGCCATCTCCAGCGCGATCAGTCCCAGGGTCTTTTCACTATCGACCTTGGCGATCAGGCGATCCAGGGTGGCCACCGTGGTCAGCGGTACATCGCCGTAGAGGATGAGGGTGCGACCGCTGGCCGGCAGCTGCGGCAAGGCCACCTGCACGGCATGGCCAGTGCCTTTCTGTTCGGCCTGTTCGGCCCAGAACAGGCCGTCGCCGGCGAAGGCTTTCTGCACCAGGTCGCCGCCGTGGCCATAGACCACCAGCGTACGTGCGGCCTGCAGGGCCTGCGCCGTGGCCACGACATGGCGCAGCAAGGGACGCCCGGCCAGGGGCTGCATGACCTTGGGCAGGACCGACTTCATGCGGGTGCCCTTGCCGGCGGCAAGAATGACTACGGACAGTTCCATCATCCAGGCTTCACTGTGAAGGGAAAGAGAGGGGAAGTTTACACGATGCCGGCACACTGCCAGTGAGCGCGCGTTCTTTTATGTGACGGTACCGCTGCGAGAGCAGCAGCAATAAAAAAGGCAGCCTTGCGGCTGCCTTCTGTGGCGACGGGTGACGGCTGGAATCAGCCGCGGCCGGCGCGGTTCTTGATCTGCTGGATGGTACGCAGCTGGGCAGCGGTTTCGGCCAGGGCCGCCAGCGCTGCGGAAGTGTCCATGTCGCCCTTCTGGTTCTGCAGGGCTTCCAGCGCGGCCTTGCGGGCCTGCTCGGCAGCGGCTTCGTCCACGTCGTGGGCGCGGACAGCGGTGTCGGCCAGGATGGTGACGATGGTCGGCTGCACTTCCAGCACGCCGCCGGAAACGTAGTAGACCTCTTCGGAACCATCTTCCTTGACCACACGCACCGGGCCCGGGTTCAGCTGGGTCAGCAGCGGAGCGTGGCCCGGCAGCACGCCGAGGTCACCCTGCACGCCGTGCGCGATCACCATCGTGACGTTGCCGCCATAGATGGATTCGTTGGCGCTGACGATGTCGCAGTGAATGGTTTGTGCCATCTTCTTCTCCCACTAAGGGACTCTTCCGTTCGCCCTGAGCTTGTCGAAGGGCGATGCTTACGGAGCTTTTGCAAATCCGATCGTGGTTCGACAGGCTCACCACGAACGGCCGGGGCCGCGATCAGACCTTCTTGGACTTCTCGACGGCTTCTTCGATGGTGCCGACCATGTAGAAGGCCTGTTCGGGCAGCGCATCGTAGTCACCGGCCAGGATGCCCTTGAAAGCACGGATGGTGTCTTTCAGGGAAACATACTTGCCCGGTGCGCCGGTGAAGACTTCGGCGACGTGGAAAGGCTGCGACAGGAAGCGCTGGATCTTACGCGCACGGAACACGACGAGCTTGTCTTCTTCAGACAGTTCGTCCATGCCCAGGATGGCGATGATGTCCTTCAGTTCCTTGTAGCGCTGCAGCACGGTCTGCACGCCACGGGCGATGGTGTAGTGCTCTTCACCCACGACCAGCGGATCGAGCTGGCGCGAGGTGGAGTCCAGCGGGTCCACGGCGGGGTAGATACCCAGCGAGGCGATGTCACGCGACAGCACGACGGTGGCGTCGAGGTGGGCGAAGGTGGTCGCCGGGCTCGGGTCGGTCAAGTCGTCGGCGGGCACGTACACGGCCTGGATGGAGGTGATGGAGCCGTTCTTGGTGGAGGTGATGCGTTCCTGCAGCACGCCCATTTCTTCGGCCAGCGTCGGCTGGTAGCCCACGGCGGAAGGCATACGGCCCAGCAGTGCGGACACTTCGGTACCGGCCAGCGTGTAACGATAGATATTGTCCACGAAGAGGAGCACGTCACGGCCCTTGCCGGATTCGTCCTTCTCGTCACGGAAATATTCAGCCATGGTGAGGCCGGTCAGCGCCACGCGCAGACGGTTTCCGGGGGGCTCGTTCATCTGGCCGTAAACCATCGCGACCTTGTCGAGAACGCCCGAATCCTTCATTTCGTGATAGAAATCGTTGCCTTCACGGGTACGCTCACCCACGCCGGCGAACACGGACAGACCGCTGTGCGCCTTGGCGATGTTGTTGATGAGCTCCATCATGTTCACGGTCTTGCCCACGCCGGCGCCGCCGAACAGGCCGACCTTGCCGCCCTTGGCGAAGGGGCAGAGCAGGTCGATCACCTTGATGCCGGTTTCCAGCAGTTCGGTGGAACCGGACTGTTCGGCATAGGTCGGAGCCTTGCGGTGGATGGCCCAGCGATCCTTCTCGCCGATGGGGCCGGCTTCGTCTTCGGGCTGGCCCAGCACGTTCATGATGCGGCCCAGCGTGGCCTTGCCGACCGGCACGGAGATGGGGGCATTGGTGTTGGACACCTGCAGGCCGCGCTTCAGGCCTTCGGTGGAACCCATGGCAATGGTGCGCACCACGCCGTCACCCAGCTGCTGCTGCACTTCCAGGGTCGTGGCCTTGCCGTCAACCAGCAGGGCGTCGTAGACCTTGGGCACGCTGTCGCGCGGGAATTCGACGTCGATAACGGCGCCAATGATTTGCACAATCTTGCCAGAGCTCATGATTGATCCTCGCAAACTAAAAATTTAATGGGTGCCTTGTTCGTATCCCCCTCTCCCCGCGAGCGGGGAGAGGGTTGGGGTGAGGGGTGGGAGTTATTAACCACTCCCCTCATCCGCCCTTTGGGCACCTTCTCCCCATCAAGTGGGGAGAAGGGAAAGGGCTGCCGCGTCTTTCGACGCGGCGCTTATACGGCCGCAGCACCCCCAACGATTTCGGAAATTTCCTGGGTGATGGCCGCCTGGCGCAGCTTGTTGTACACCAGCTGCAGCGAGCGAATCAGGTCACCGGCGTTGTCGGTGGCGGACTTCATGGCCACCATACGTGCCGCCTGCTCGCAGGCGATGTTTTCCACCACACCCTGGTACACCTGGGACTCGATGAAACGCACGAAGAGTGCGTCGAGCAGCGCCTTGGCGTCCGGCTCGTAGAGATAATCCCAGTTGTGTTCACGCTTCTGCAGGGCCTGCTTTTCGTCAGGGGCCAGCGGCAGCAGCTGCTGCACATTGGGACGCTGCGTCATCGTGTTCACGAATTCGTTGTACACCAGATAGAGGCGGTCGATGCTGCCGTTCTCGTAGGCATCGAGCATCACTTTCACGGTACCGATCAGCTGGTCCAGCGACGGCGCATCACCCAGATGCGTCTTCACTGCCACCACTTTGCCGCCCACGCTCTTGAAGAAGGTGGTGGCCTTCTGGCCGATCAGGCAGAACTCCACTTCCACGCCCTGTCCATGGAACTCGCGCACGCTCTGCACGGTGCGCTTGAACAGGTTGATGTTGAGACCGCCGCAAAGGCCGCGGTCGCTGGACACCACGATATAACCCACGCGCTTGACCGGACGCTCCACCATATAGGTGTGCTTGTATTCCGGAGTCGCCTGCGACAGGTGTGCAATCACCTGGCGGATCTTCTGCGCATAGGGCTTGCCCTTGGCCATGCGTTCCTGGGCCTTGCGCATCTTGGACGCCGCCACCAGCTGCATCGCCTTGGTGATCTTCTGCGTGCTCTTGATGCTGGCAACCTTGCTGCGAATTTCTTTCAAGTTGGCCATAAGCCGACTCCACCGTTTTGCACTCCCTCTCCCCGCGGGCGGGGAGAGGGCTGGGGTGAGGGGTGTGGGTTATTAACCCCTCCCCTCATCCGCCCTTCGGGCACCTTCTCCCCGTCAGGCGGGGAGAAGGGAATTAGGCATTACCAGCTCTGCGTCGCCTTGAACTTCTCGATGCCGGCCTTGAACTGGCCTTCGATCTCGCCGTTCCAGTCAGCGGTGGCGTTGATCTTGTCCACCAGTGCCTTGTACTCGGCATTGAAGAAAGCGTGCAGCGCGGCTTCGAAAGCCAGCACCTTGTTCACGGGCACGTCGCTCAGGAAACCTTCGTTGGCGGCGTACACGGAAACAGCCAGCTGGAAGATGTCGAAGGG
>DASUXS010000367.1:0-4037 GCA_036377855.1 Moraxellaceae bacterium | reverse complement strand
CCTCATCGAGAACGGCAAACTGTTCCAGGACATCGGCCTGCCCGACCTGGATCCGGCCAATGACCGCGTGATGATCTGCGGCAGCCCCAGCATGCTCAAGGACCTGGTGGAAATCCTGGAAAAGCGCGGCTTCAAGGAAGGCACCAGCCATGCGCCTGGCGACTACGTGATTGAGCGTGCGTTTGTGGAGAAGTGATTCACTCGCAGCGCGATTGGTGAAATAAAAAAGCCCAGGAACGCCGGGCTTTTTTATTGGGATAAAAGCGCTATCCCTTTCACTCTCACCGATCCAGTCCCCTCTCCCTCCGGGAGAGGGGTAGGGTGAGGGGCAGCCTGTGCCTTACCACCGCCAGCTCTTAATAACTCACGCAGGCCCTCACCCCGGCCCTCTCCCGAAGGGAGAGGGAGAAAAACCCTCTACGCATGCTCCTGGATATACCCCAGCGTAAAATCATGATCTTCCGCCAGGGCCTCACGAATCTTCCCCGCAAAAATCTCCGCCACCTTCTTCCCCACGATGGGAATATTGCACTTCACCTCGAATTCCAGCGCCAGCCGCGAATTCCCCGGCGACACCTCATTCAGGCTGCCACGGGCATTGATGTCCACCGGCGAACCAATGGGCGTGATGCGCAGGCTCACATCCGAGGCCTGCGGCGAAACACGGTGGCAGCGGTTCTCATGCCGCATCACATAATCGCGCGACACCATCTTGCGCGCCCAGTCCGGCACATTCTGCAGGTCGGGGGCGATGGTGCGTTCCAGCAGCACGCGGATGTCGCTGGCATCGGTATGGGCTTCGCGGATTTCGACACGGTGGGCGCCCAGGGCGCGGTACTTGGCTTGCAGGTAGGCCGGGTTGCCGTAGACCGGCCACAACACATCGAGGCCGACGGGGAAGTCCTGGCTGAGACTGAATTTCACGGGCTGAGTCTTCCGGTTGCTGGGATTCTTGTTCTTGTGGCCGGAAAGGACCGGCCCCCGCAGTAGAAACGCCACGCCCCGCCCGGTCAAGCGGACAGCACAAGCGGCCGGATGGTCGCCGCTCCTGCCCCTACGGACGGGGCCCTTCAGCTCCCGGGGCCGGCGCCCTTGCATCGGCCCGCTTTTTGCTGTTTCTAGTGCTGGTTATTTGATCACTTGCCAGGCCTCGCGGGGCCGGATGGCATGGACAAGCCCGGCCGCTTCTTGCAGGATGCGCGCCGAACAAGAAACACGCAGGACGGGGTGGCGGCCGTGGTCACCGCCCCATTGAAGACCTCTTTCTGGAGCCGGCTGATGCTGATCTGGTTTGTCCTTCTCTATTGGATTCTTTCCGTGGCCCTGGGCCTGTGGGCCGCGCGCAAGGTGCACAACACCGCCGACTTCGCCGTCGCCGGCCGCAGCCTGCCGCTGGTGATGATCACCACCATGGTGTTCGCCACCTGGTTCGGCTCCGAAGCCGTGCTGGGCATCCCCGCCACCTTCCTGGACGAAGGCCTGGGCGGCATCGTCGCCGACCCCTTCGGCGCCTCGCTCTGCCTCATCCTGGTCGGCCTTTTCTTCGCCGTGCCGCTGTACCGCATGCGCCTGCTCACCATCGGTGACTACTACCGCCTGCGCTACGGCCGCAGCGTGGAAGTCATCACCTCGCTGGGCGTGGTGCTGTCCTACCTGGGCTGGGTGGCGGCGCAGATCACCGCCCTGGGCCTGGTCTTCAATGTCGTGTCCGACGGCTATATCAGCCGCGAGATGGGCATGTTCATAGGCGCCGGCTCCATCCTGATCTACACGCTGCTGGGCGGCATGTGGTCGGTGGCCGTCACCGACTTCGTGCAGATGATCATCATCGTGGTCGGCATGATCTACATCGCCTTCGTGGTGGCCGGCCAGGTCGACGGTGGCGCCGCCGCCGTGGTGCAGCATGCCGCCGACGCCGGCAAGTTCAGCAATTTCTGGCCGGAGATGCAGCCCGCCGCCATCCTCGCCTTTGTCGGCGCCGGCATCACCATGATGTTCGGTTCGATTCCGCAGCAGGACGTGTTCCAGCGCGTGGCCTCCTCCAAGAATGAAAACGTGGCGCGCACCGGTTCCGTGCTGGGCGGCAGCTTCTACTTCATCTTCGCCATGATCCCCATCTTCCTGGCCTACTCCGCCACGCTGATCAATCCGGAGATGGTGCAGAAATGGCAGGCCACTGATTCGCAGATGATCCTGCCCACCCTGGTCATGAACAATGTGAATGTGTTCGCCAAGGTGCTGTTCTTCGGCGCCCTGCTCTCCGCCATCAAGAGCTGCGCCAGCGCCACCCTGCTGGCACCGTCCGTGACCTTTGCCGAGAACATCCTGCGCGACCTGTTCCCGCGCAAGCTGACGGACAAGGAAAACCTCAACCTGATGCGCGCCGTGGTGCTGGTCTTCACCGTGTTCGTGACGGCCTATGCCTGGTACTCGCAGCAGGAAGGCGTGACCATCTACTCCATGGTGGAAAACGCCTACAAGGTCACCCTGGTGGGCACCTTTGTGCCGCTGGCCGCCGGCCTGTACTGGCGTCGTGCCACCAATATCGGCGCCATCACTTCCATCGTGCTGGGTGTGGGCACCTGGACGCTGCTGGAAATCTTCGCGCCGGAAGGCATGTGGCCGCCGCAGCTGGCCGGCTTCCTGGCCGCCATCGTGGGCATGGTGGTGGGTTCCTATGCCAGCGCCGCGCATGATGATCCGTTGACGCACCACCATGCCAAGCGGCATGGGGAGCGTATCGAGAAGGAGCAGCGCGCCAATAATCCGATGGCGCACTGAAACCGCTCTCAATAAAAAGCCCGGCAGATGCCGGGCTTTTTATTGGATTACATACGCCTCTTAAAAATACCGTCATTCCCGCGAAGGCGGGAATCTCCCGAATCCTGGCAGGGCCTTTTTTAAAGCCCACTGCATATCATGAAGATTCCCGCCTGCGCGGGAATGACGAAGTAATTTGGGGTGCTGGGTATACCAACACCTACTTCCGCGGATGCTTAACCCCCCGCTGCGCCACCGCCGTCAAGGGATCCTCCGGCCAGGGATGCCGCGGATACCGCCCCCGCAAATCCCGACGCACATCGGCATAGGCATTTTTCCAGAAGCTGGCCAGGTCCTGCGTGACAGCCACCGGACGTTGTGCCGGCGACAGCAAATGAATCGTCAGCGGAACGCGACCCTTGGCCAGGCGCGGCGTCTCCAGCAGCCCGAACATTTCCTGCAGCTTCACCGACAGCACCGGATCATGCTCGGCGGTGTAGTCGATACCGATGGCGGAGCCGGTGGGCACGGTGAGGCGGGTGGGTAGTTCACGTTCCAGCTCCTGCTGGGCATTCCAGTCCAGCAGGGAAAACAGCGCATCGCGCAACGGGAATTTCGCCAGGTGCGAAAAGCGGGTGACGCCTTCGAGGAAGGGGCCAGCCCATGCCTCCAGCGTTGCTTTCAACGCAGCCTCGCTGACATCAGGCCAGTCATCCGGCTCCAGCTCATGCATCAGCTGCACACGGGCCTGCCACTGCCGCAGTTCATCACTCCAGGGCAATACCGACAGCCCCGCATTGCGCAGGGCTTCGCAAAACACCGCCTGCATTTTTTCCGGCGTGGCGCTGGCCAAGGGTTTGTCTTCCAGGACCAAGGCACCGAGACGGCGCTGGCGTCGCGCAAGCACGGCCTGTGTGCCCGCATCCCAGCTGACGGACTCCACTTCCTGGACAACATCACCGGCGATTTCTTCCAGTGCCGCGATGGAAACCGGAGCCGCAAGGAAGATACGGGCCTCGCGGGCTTTGCCATCCATGTCGGCGGCGACTATCCAGCTTTCACGGGCGAGGCGATCTTCTGCGGGAAGGAAGGCGCCGCTGCCATTGGATAAAAGAAAGCGGGCTTCACTGCCACTACGGCGCTGACCGATGTGATCGGGATATGCCAGGGCCAACAATAAGCCAGCAGAATCCGCCCCCTCTCCCCCAGCTGGGGGAGAGGGTTGGGGTGAGGGGCTGTGGCTTCGTTCATCACCCCTCACCCCAGCCCTCTCCCCG
>DASUXS010000366.1:0-4226 GCA_036377855.1 Moraxellaceae bacterium | reverse complement strand
ATTACGACCAGGGCACCTGCCGGGAACCCGAGTGGGGCGATACGCATTGCAATATCGCGCATATCGTCTATCTCGCGAATTCGTCGGGACTCAAGGTCGGCATCACGCGTGAAACCCAGGTGCCCACGCGCTGGATGGACCAGGGCGCCAGCCAGGCGCTGCCCATTTTCCGGGTTGCCACGCGTTACCAGTCCGGCCTCATCGAAACCACACTGGCACAACATATCGCGGACAAAACCAACTGGCAGGCCCTGATAAAAGGGGAGAGCGCGCCGGTGGATCTCACCGCCGCCCGTGATGACCTCATGCAACGCTGTGCGGCCGAGATTGCCGCACTGCAGCAACGTTTTCCGGAACAGATCCAGCCCCTGCAGGAAGCCGTGCAGGACTTCCGTTATCCGGTGCTGCAATACCCGCAGAAGATAAAATCTTTCAACCTGGACCAGAGCCCCGATGTCGTGGGGACCTTGCAGGGCATCAAGGGGCAGTACCTGCTGTTTGATACCGGTGTCATCAATATTCGCAAATTCACGGCCTATCAGGTCGAGCTGTTGACGGTGTGATCATGAACGCTTCTGTCGCTGCGGCCGAGGCCGCCAAGAAAACCATCTATCTCAAGGATTATCGCGCACCGGATTTCCATATCAGCGAAGTCGCGCTGCTGGTGGATATCCGTGACGGCTACACGCTGGTGGAGTCCACGCTGGACATGGCGCGAGCTCCCGGCGTGGCGACCGGCCAGCCCCTGCGCCTGCATGGCGTGGACCTGGAGCTGGAAGCGCTGGAGATCGATGGCGTGGCGGTGCCGGCTTCCGCCTGGCGCCAGGAAGGCGAGGAGCTTGTCATCAGCGGCGCACCGGCCGGCGCTTTCAAACTCTTCAGTCGTGTGCGCATCCATCCGGAAAAGAATACGGCGCTGGAAGGCTTGTACAGCTCCAACGGTATGTACTGCACGCAGTGCGAGGCGGAAGGCTTCCGCAAGATCACCTATTACCTGGACCGTCCGGACGTGATGGCGCGTTTCACCACCACGCTGCGCGCCGACCGTCGCAAATTTCCCGTGCTGCTGGCCAATGGCAACCCTGTGTCGGCGCGCGAGCTGGAGGAGGGCCGCCACGAGGCGGTCTGGCATGATCCCTTTCCCAAGCCGGCCTATCTCTTTGCTGTTGTCGCCGGCAACCTGGCCGTACAGCGTGACAGCTTCACCACCACCTCAGGACGCCCGGTCGAGTTGCGCATTTATGTGGAACCGCGCGACCTGAACAAGGTCGACCACGCCATGGAATCCCTCAAGCGTTCCATGCGCTGGGACGAGGAAGTGTTCGGGCGTGAATACGATCTCGACATCTTCATGATCGTGGCCGTCTCCCATTTCAATATGGGGGCCATGGAAAACAAGGGCCTCAACATCTTCAACACCAGCTGCGTGCTGGCGCATCCCGAGACCACCACCGATGCCGGCTTCCAGCGCGTGGAATCCGTGGTGGCGCATGAGTATTTCCATAACTGGAGCGGCAACCGTGTCACCTGCCGCGACTGGTTCCAGCTCAGCCTCAAGGAAGGCTTCACGGTCTTCCGTGACCAGCGTTTTTCCGCCGACATGCTGTCCGCCAGCGTGCAGCGCATTGAGGACGTGGGCTTCCTGCGCACTTACCAGTTCGCCGAGGATGCCGGTCCGCTGGCGCATCCGGTGCGTCCTGACTCCTTTGTCGAGATCAATAATTTCTATACGGCCACGGTTTACGAGAAGGGTTCGGAAATCGTGCGCATGCTCTTCACCGTGCTCGGGCCGGAAGCCTTTCGCAAAGGCACTGATCTCTATTTTGATCGCCACGACGGCCAGGCCGTGACGGTGGAGGATTTCCTGCAGGCCCTGGCCGATGCCAGCGGCCGCGATCTCGATGCCTTCATGCAGTGGTACCGCCAACCGGGCACGCCGACCCTGCATGTGCGCGGCGAATACCTGCCGGTGCAGCAGGAATACCGCCTCATCCTGCAGCAGCGCCAGCCGGCGGTGGAGGGCTTCCCGGCGCCGTGCAACCTGCCGGTGCCGGTGAAGATGGCTCTGCTGGGGGCGGACGGTGCCGAGTTGCCGCTGCATCTGGAGGGGGCGGAAGAGGGTGCCGGGAATGGCGGCCGCGAGCGCGTGCTGCTGCTTGAAGAGACCCAGCAGACTTTCGTTTTCAAACAGGTGGCGACGCCGCCAGTGCCTTCCGTGCTGCGCGACTTCTCGGCCCCCGTGCGCCTGGAGCAGTCACTCAGCCCGGAAGAAAAGCTCTTCCTGCTGCGCCATGACCGCAATGGCTTCAACCGCTGGCTGACGGCACAGGACCTGCTGACGGCAGAGCTGCTGCGCCTCGCAACGGACAGCCAGGCCGGCCGTCACCTGCTGCCGGATGCCAGGTTGCTAGCCACACTGGAATCGCTGCTACCGGACCTGGCAGCGGTGGACGCGGCGCTGGCCGCCAAGATCCTGCAGATTCCCAGCCTGGTGCAGTTGCTGGATGTCACCTGCCGTCCCAACCCGGATGCCCTGCACATGGCCCGGCAGGCGCTGCGCCATGCCCTGGGCCGCCGTCTGGAAGGCTGGCTGCTGGCCTGCTGCGAAAGCGGGGAGAGCAGTTACTCCTACAGCGCCGAGGCCATCGCCGGCCGCAGCCTGCGCAATACCGCGCTGTCCCTGCTGGTGGACCTGGAGCAGCGCCACCATGCCCTGGCCCTGCGCCAGTTCGAACAGCGTGTGCATATGACAGATGAAGCTGCCGCCCTGATGGCGCTGGTCCATGCCGACAGCCCCGAGGCGCCGGCGGCGCTGGTGTCTTTTGCCGGGCGCTGGCAGCACGAGGCGCTTGTCATGGATCAATGGTTTGCCATTCAGGCGAGTGCCCCTGCCATCGCCACCGTGGAGCGCGTCAGCCAGCTGCGCAGCCATCCCGATTTCCACCGCGACAATCCCAATCGCGTGCGCGCCCTCATCGGCCAGTTCGCCAACAACAACCCGCTGTCCTTCCACCAGCGCAACGGCAGCGGCTATGCCCTGCTGCTGGAAGAAGTGCGCCAGCTGGATGCCCTCAATCCGCAGATCGCGGCCCGTTTGCTGGGTGCCATGAGTACCTGGCGCCGCTTTGATCCGGAGCGCCAGGAGCATGCCCGCCAGGGCTTGCAGGAACTGGCGGGTTCTTCCAGCCTCTCGCCTGACGCCCGTGAAACCCTGGACCGCCTGCTGGCTGCGACTGTCGGCCCGAATTGCGGATAAGAGGCGCGGGGCCGACGACTGGCATAGCTGAGAATATGGGCTAGGGTTGCTGGAAAGTGTTTCCGGATATGTCTCCGACTTGTCGGTCTTGTCTGACAGAAAAACCGGCATTTGGGACATAAAGTGCATAAGCGGCTACCCGGTCAGACTTCGCGGTTTCCTTTGCATGTCACAACAGGTATAAAAGCAGGCAACTGGGGGTTATTTCCTGGTCCGGCTACACCAGAAGTGACATCAGCTACATAAAAAGTGCTCCGGTAAAGAGCCATCAACACCCAACGCCCCCTTCCGGCTGGAGCCAGTGAATGGAGCGAAGTGCCTCAGTCAGTGCTGGGGGCTGTCTACCGGACGCGCGTGCTTCATAACAAAAATCCATACACGCTGGAGCTCCGACAAACATGAAAAACAAGACCCGTCTGCTGTCTCTCCGACTCGCACCCCGTGCCGCCGGCTTCGCCCTGGCCACGGTGCTGCCCTTCGCGGTGAACACGGCCTCGGCTTTCGAACTCAATCTGGGGGCGGTGACCGGCTCGCTGGACACCACGGTTTCCTACGGCACGGGCTGGCGTATGGAGGCTCCGGACAAGAATCTGGCCGCAGCTTATAACGCACCGTTATCGCTCCAGGCCTATCAACAGCTGTCGGCGGCAAAGCATGCGACTTTCGCCAACAAAAATGACGGCGATGCCAACTTCGATAACAACTCGCGCCCTATTGCCAGTGTTTATAAGTTCACGACGGATCTTGAGCTGAAGTATGAAAACGTCGGTCTTTTTGTACGTGGCACCGGTTTTTATGACACCGTGGTCATGGGTGAAAACACCAGTCCTGCAACGGTTAACCAGTTCAAGAATTGCCAGGCATTGAATGCACCGACCCTCAATCTCCCGCAGTGCGGTTTTGATAAAGAGGTTCGTGATCACTCCGGCCACGACCTTCGTTTCCTTGATTCCTATGTCTATGGAAATTT
>DASUXS010000365.1:0-9635 GCA_036377855.1 Moraxellaceae bacterium | reverse complement strand
GGCTGGGGCGATATTTCCGCAATGACGCACGTGCTTGTAGGAAATATCTCACAAAGAAAAGGGCCGAAATCTGTCGATTCCGGCCCTTTCAACCCGCCCCTTGATGCAGGGCATTACAACATGGACTGTTGGTAGTTCTGCAAGCCCACGCGCTGAATCAGTTCCAGCTGGGTTTCCAGCCAGTCGATATGCTCTTCCTCGCTGGCCAGGATGTCCTCGAAGAGCTCGCGGGAGCCATAGTCACCCACCTGCTCGCAATGCGCGATGGCGGCCTTGAGGTCGGGATGCGCCTGCAGCTCCAGCTTGAGGTCGCAGCGCAGCATTTCCTCGGTGTTTTCGCCGATATAAATCTTGTTCAGGTCCTGCAGATTGGGCAGGCCCTCCAGGAAAAGGATGCGTTCGATGAGACGGTCCGCATGCTTCATCTCGTCGATGGACTCGTGGTACTCGTGCTCGTCGAGCTTCTTCAGGCCCCAGTTCTTGAACATGCGGGCATGCAGGAAATACTGGTTGATGGCGGTGAGTTCGTTCACCAGCACCTTGTTGAGGTAGGCAATAACCTGGGCGTCGCCTTTCATGGCCTGGGCTCCTTCAGCGTGAAATCGCAGCAGAGCTTAGCAGAGAGAAGAAGCGGGAATCATCGCAGGACGGAAAAAAAGTCCTGTGAATTCAAAGACAAAAGAGAACTATTATCAGGCGGAGCAGGGTGTATTCGATGACGTTCGTGCGCGTCAGGCGGCGCCAGCGATGTCGCGGGCCTCTTCCTGCAGGGCCTCGTTGAGGACATCACGTGCCGTGAGCGCGCAGCGGCCGCATTGCGTGGCCACACCCAGGCAGTTGCGCAGGTCGCGCATGGTGCAGCAGCCCTGCTGCACGGAATCACGGATCTGGCTGTCGGTCACGGCGCGGCAGATGCAGACGTACATGGCAGGGCTGGGTCCGGTCAGGAAACGGTAATGAGAATGTTTATTGTTTTTGATGAACCTGTCAATGCGAGGAGTTCTCATCCCGTCGGCAGCACAGTGCGGTCATCCCGAGCGGTCGTTCCCGCATTGACGGGGACCCTGACGGCAGTTACCTTGACGTTAACGTCAAGGTAACTGCCTCCACCCTCTTAGCAGCCAGTCCATCCCATGCCCCTTCCCTCAAACGCCCGCCTGGTCGAAGTCGGCCCCCGCGACGGCCTGCAGAACGAAGCCGCCCCCATCGCTGTGGCCGACAAGATCCGCCTGGTCCAGGCCCTGGCCGCGGCCGGCCTCAGCCATATCGAAACCGGCAGCTTTGTCTCGCCGAAATGGGTGCCGCAGATGGCGGGCTCGGACCAGGTCTTTGCCGGCCTGCAGCGCCGGCCGGGCGTGGTCTATGCCGCGCTCACCCCGAATCTGCAGGGACTGGAAGCAGCACTTGCCGCCGGTGCGGATGAAGTTGCGGTGTTTGCCGCGGCCTCCGAATCTTTTTCCCGCCGCAACATCAATTGCTCTATCGCGGAAAGCCTGCAGCGTTTCGAACCCGTGATGGAGCGCGCCAAGGCGGAAGGCCTGAAGGTGCGCGGCTATGTGTCCTGCGTGCTGGGCTGCCCCTACGAGGGGAAAATAGACGCTGAAAATGTCGCGGCCGTGGCCAAGAGCCTGCACGACATGGGCTGCCATGAAATCTCGCTGGGTGACACCATAGGCGTGGGCACGCCCGGCGCCACGCGCGTGCTCATCGATACCGTCGCCAAGCGTGTGCCGCGTGAATTGCTGGCCGGTCATTTCCACGACACTTATGGCCAGGCCCTGGCCAATATCTACGCCAGCCTGCTCGAAGGCGTCAGCGTTTTCGACAGCTCAGTGGCCGGCCTGGGCGGCTGCCCCTATGCCCGCGGTGCCACCGGCAATGTCGCCACCGAAGATGTGGTTTATCTGCTGCAGGGACTGGGCATCCACACCGGCATAGACCTCGATGCCCTGGTGCAGGCCGGCCAGCAGATCTGCGATGTGCTGCAGCGACGCAATGGTTCGCGTGTGGCCCTCGCCCGCCTCACCGCCAAGGCCTGAACACTTCTTTCAATTCGCCGTATTTTTTTCCGGAGACTTCCATGCAAGACGTCGTCATCGTCGCCGCCACGCGTACCGCCATCGGCAGCTTCCAGGGCAGTCTGGCCAGCATTCCCGCCGCTACCCTGGGCGCCACCGTCATTCGTGCGCTGCTGGAAAAAACCGGCCTGTCCGCGGATGCCGTGGATGAAGTCATTCTCGGGCATGTGCTCACGGCCGGTGCCGGCCAGAACACGGCACGACAAGCCGCCATCCAGGCCGGCCTGCCGCATGCCACGCCCGCCTTCACCGTGGGCAAGGTCTGCGGTTCCGGCCTCAAGGCCCTGCACCTGGCGGCGCAGGCCATACGCTGCGGCGATGCCGAGGTCGTGGTGGCCGGTGGCATGGAATGCATGAGCCTGTCGCCCTATCTGCTGCCGGGCGCCCGCACGGGCCTGCGCATGGGCCACAGCCGCTTTATCGACAGCATGATCCAGGACGGCCTCTGGGATGCTTTCAACGACTACCACATGGGTATCACCGCCGAGAACCTGGTGCACAAATACACGCTCAGCCGCGAACAGCAGGATGCCTATGCCCTGCTCTCGCAGCAGCGTGCCGCGGCGGCACAGCAGGCCGGCCGCTTCGATGCCGAAATCACGCCGGTGCTGGTCCCGCAGCGCAAAGGCGATGCCCTGGCCTTTGCCCAGGACGAACAGGTGAAAGGCAGCACCACCGCCGAAGGCCTGGCCAAACTCAAACCCGCCTTCGACAAAAACGGCAGCGTCACCGCCGGCAATGCCTCCGGCCTCAATGACGGTGCCGCGGCGGTGCTGATGATGAGCGCGGCACGCGCCCAGGCACTGAACCTGCCTGTGCTGGCCCGTGTCCAGGCCTATGCCAGCGCCGGTGTGGATCCCGCCATCATGGGCATAGGCGCGGCAGCGGCGGCACAACGCTGCCTGCAAAAAGCCGGCTGGCAACTCGCGGAGGTCGACCTGGTCGAAGCCAATGAAGCCTTTGCCGCGCAATCGCTGGCGGTGGGCAAGGAGCTGGGCTGGGATGTGGAAAAAGTGAATGTGAATGGCGGCGCGATTGCCCTGGGCCATCCCATTGGCGCCTCCGGCTGCCGCGTGCTGGTCACCCTCCTGCACGAGATGCAGCGTCGCGATGCCAAGCGCGGCCTGGCCACGCTCTGTATCGGTGGCGGCCAGGGCGTGGCGCTGGCCATCACGCGCGATTGAAACGGAAAAGCGCGAATTACGGATAAAAAAAAGCCCGCATCATGCGGGCTTAACAGGGGTACAACCAAGTTGCCATATTGAGGAGTCCGACAATCACTGCGGGGGTTGCATTGATTGACTGAGAGCATAGTGCCGCAGCCGGCAGGGAGGGTCTGTTGGGGCGCTGTGAGCATCCTGTTACAGCGTGTTATTCGCCCCGGCGGCATTTTCGCCCGCCGTTTTCTGGCCCTGGCGACGCGCATGGCGCAGGGCCTGGCGCACCGGCCAGCGGAAGGTGAAGCTGGCGCCTTTAAGCTCGGGACTCTGGCCCACTTCCATGCTGCCGCCATGCCAGAAGGCAATGCGCTGCACGATGGAAAGCCCCAGGCCATAGCCACCGGAGGCGCGAGTGCGGCTGTCGTCCAGGCGCGCAAAGGGCTCGAAAATACGGGCGCGATCTTTTTCCGGAATACCCGGACCATCATCCTCCACGCACACCCAGGCCGTGTTGCCGCGCATGCCGCCGGATAAACGTATCCGCGACTTCGCATAACGCGTGGCATTGCCGGCCAGGTTCTGCAGCACCCGGTGCAGATAGCGCTGCTCTGCCTCCACCCGGATATCCGCTCCTTCTTCCCGCACCTCGATCTGCTGGCCGGTGTTCAGGGCCGTGGTTTCATTGCCCACACGCTGCAGCAGGCTGCGCAGCTCGAAGGTTTCGAACTTCAGGGAAGGCGTGCCCTGCTCCAGCTTGGCATAGGTGAGGATTTCGTCGATCAGCTGGTTCAGCTGCTCCACGTCCTGGTCCAGCATCTGCAGCTGGTCATAGCGCTGCTCGCCGTCATCGGTTTCCGCCAGCATTTCCATGCCGAAACGCAGGCGCGCCACCGGGGTACGCAGCTCGTGCGACACCGCGCGCGTCATTTCCCGCTGCGAGTCGATGAGGCGCTGGATATGCTCGGCCATGCCATTGAAAGCATGCGCCAGCTGGCTGACCTCATCCGAACCCTGTACCTGGGCACGCGCACTCAGGTCGCCGCCACGGATGCGCCGCACCGCCAGCTCCATTTTCTTCAGCTTGCGCTCCAGGGGATGGATGATGAAGTAGGCCGCCACCGTGATGATGGCCAGCACCGCCACCGCCACCATGATGATGAGCTGCATGGGCATCCAGTCAAAGATGTAGAGCGGTCCCAGCACCAGCACCCGGTCCGGCGTGGCGGGCATGGGTGCCACGATGCGCAGCGAGGAGTTGCGCGTGCCGGAACCTTCCTTCAGCACCAGCACCACCTCATTGCGATGGATGCGGGACTGCTGGTCGCGGTCCAGGCTGGCCTTGGTCAGCGGCATGATCAGGATGGGATAGGGAAAATAGCGCTGCAGCTCCTGCAGGCGCTGCTCCTCCCGCCCCGGGTAGTGGCCCAGCTCTTCCAGGAAGAACACCGCCAGGGCGCGGGCCTGCTGCTCGCCCACCTTGATCATGCGGGTCTTGAGGTAGAGCTCCTTGCTGCCCGGAATGCGCGAATAGATGTCCGCAAAATTCTGCTCGTCATAGGAGTGGAAGATGGCCCGGCCTTCGGTCAGGCGGGACAGTTCCTCCTCGGTGAAGTTCTCGCGGTCCGGCGGCACCAGGGAGATGGGACTGTCCATGATCTGGCTGGCCTCGGCCAGCCAGCTGTTGCGGGCATCGCCCTCCTGGCGGGAAATACCCAGGGCGATCAGGCGGAAGATGCCTGTCGCCATGTTTTCGCGGTAGGACGAGGCACGCTGTTCGTTGACGGCCTGTATGAAGAAGTAGGCGGCCACCGCCACCGCCGCGATGACCAGCAGCAAACCACCATAGATGCGTACAAATATGCTGCTGGGCATGCGGACGGCTCGGGCGGATGACGCGCAGCGTCAGGCGGATTCCTTCACGAACAGATAGCCCTTGCTGCGGACTGTCTTGATGCGCTTGGGGTTCTCAGGGTCGTCACCGATCTTGGGGCGGATACGCGAAATGCGCACGTCGATGGAACGGTCCTGGCCGTCATACTCGATGCCGCGCAGGCGCTCGAAGATGTCCTCGCGGGAGAGGATGCGGCCGGCATTGGAGGCCAGCAGCCACAGCAGGTCGTATTCGGCGCTGGTGAACTCCACCGTCTGCTCGTTGAGGATGACGGCGCGGGCGCCGTTGTCGATGACCAGCTCGCCGAAGTCCAGGCGGTTGGGGACTTCCTCCACCACCATGTCGGAGCGGCGCAGCAGGGCGCGGATACGGGCCAGCAGCACGCGCGGCTGGGCGGGCTTGGCGACGTAGTCGTCGGCGCCCATTTCCAGGCCCAGCACCTGGTCCATGTCTTCGGCACGGGCGGTGAGCATGAGGATGGGTTGCTGGTAGCCCTGGGTGCGCACCTCGCGGCAGACCGTGAGGCCGTCGGCACCGGGCAGCATGATGTCCAGCACCACCATGTCGGGCTGGTCTTCGATGATGCGGCGTATGGCGCGGGCACCGTCGGTTTCCACCCCCACTTCCAGGCCGTTGCGGATCAGGTATTCCTGGGTCAGCGTGGCTAGTCGTTCGTCGTCCTCGACAATCAGCACACGCGGCAGCTTTTCCGTAGTCTGGTTCATGCTCTAGTCCTTTCGTCAGTCAATCTGCAAGCAGATCAAGTAGATACCGGCAGGCAAACCACCGCCCGGCGAATTGTAACTGCGAGGATCATACGAATTGTAACTGCGCCTCCCAAGGCGGTATAACGAAATCGCTACAAGACCGCCGTGCCCGCTCACACAAGGCCATAAGAAAGCCTTTGCTGCTCGTTTATCCACCACTATATATAGTGTCCACACCCGCAAGCCCCGGATGGCGGGAGTGAAGCCCGTCACATTTGTGCTTACCCACTGCCCGCCCACAGCCTGTCCACAGACTTATCCCGCATATTTTCACTTGCAGCACCCTGGTAATGGGCTTATCTTGTAGCCCTACAGAGGTACCGACACCATATGTTGCGTTGCAGCCCGGCAGTAAGCTTTCACCCACCCATCCTATCCTCCATAAAAACACAGGGTGAAAGTTCAGGGTTTCGCATATGGTTTTCTTCTCAAAGCAGGGTTTACAGGGAGTTCAGCGGGGTATCCAACCCCGTCGGCAGCGGAAGGCGACACCCCATATATAGTGTTTGACCTTTACGCCCCATTGAACTCCCCTGCCCCAGGCTGGACGCAGGTGTCGGTTCCACCCCCGGTTTTCTTTTTTTGCCCATTCAACCTGTTTACGGGACGCATCATGCATACGGAAACGACCTCCTCGGGCAGCCCCGTCGCTGCCACGCCGGCAGCCCCCGCTGCCACGGACGTACTGGCCACCGCCCCCGGCACCCTGCGCCTCATCAAGCGCAACGGCACCGTGGTGCCCTATGACGACAGCAAGATCGCCGTCGCCATCACCAAGGCCTTCCTGGCCGTGGAAGGCGGCACCGCCGCCGCCAGCTCGCGCATCCACGAGACCGTGGCCCAGCTCACCGCCATGGTCAGCAGCACCTTCAAGCGCCGCATGCCCACCGGCGGCACCGTGCATATTGAAGAGATCCAGGACCAGGTCGAACTGGCCCTGATGCGTTCCAGCGAACAGAAGGTCGCCCGCGCCTACGTCATCTACCGTGACGAACGCAGCCGTGCCCGCGAAACCGCCCAGCCCGCCGCCGCCCCGCGCGCCCAGACCAGCCTGCAGGTCACCGACGCCCACGGCCAGCGCAAGCCGCTGGACCTGGCCCGCCTGGAGGCCCTGGTCAGCAATGCCTGCGAAGGCCTGCAGGGCGTGGATGCCAGCCTCATCGTCGATGACGTGCTGCGCAACCTCTATGACGGCGTGAAGGAATCCGACATCAACACCACCCTGGTGATGTGTGCCCGCGTGCTCATCGAACAGGAACCCAACTACACCTACGTCACCGCCCGCCTGCTCATGGACCACCTGCGCGCCGAAGCGCTGTCCTTCCTGAACGTGGCCGAAACCGCCACCCAGGGCGACATGAGCACGCATTACCCCAAGGCCCTGGCCGCCTACATCGCCAAGGGCATTGAGCTGGAGCTGATCGCCCCCGAGCTGGCCGGCTACGACCTAGTCGAACTCGGCCGCGCACTCAAGCCCGAGCGTGATTTCCAGTTCACCTACCTCGGCCTGCAGACGCTGTACGACCGCTACTTCATCCACTCGAACGACATCCGTTTCGAACTGCCGCAGGTGTTCTTCATGCGCGTGGCCATGGGCCTGGCGCTGAATGAAAAGGATCGCGAAGCCCGCGCCATCGAGTTCTACAACCTGATGTCCAGCTTCGACTACATGGCGTCCACGCCCACGCTGTTCAATTCCGGCACCCTGCGTCCGCAGCTCTCCAGCTGCTACCTGACCACCGTGCCCGACGACCTGCACGGCATCTTCGGCGCCATCCAGGACAACGCCATGCTGTCCAAGTGGGCCGGCGGCCTGGGCAACGACTGGACCCCGGTGCGCGCACTCGGCACCTATATCAAAGGCACCAACGGCAAGTCGCAGGGCGTCGTGCCCTTCCTGAAAGTGGCCAATGACACCGCCGTCGCCGTGAACCAGGGTGGCAAGCGCAAGGGCGCCGTCTGCTCCTATCTCGAGACCTGGCACCTGGACATCGAGGAATTCCTCGAGCTGCGCAAGAACACCGGTGACGACCGTCGCCGCACCCACGACATGAACACCGCCAACTGGGTGCCCGACCTGTTCATGAAGCGCGTCTTCGACGACGGCGACTGGACCCTGTTCTCGCCCGCCGACACCCCCGACCTGCACGATCTCTACGGCGCCGCTTTCGAAAAGCGCTACGGCGAATACGAGCAGCTCACCCGCGAAGGCCAGCTCAAGCTCTTCAAGCGCGTGCGCGCCCAGGACCTCTGGCGCAAGATGCTGTCCATGCTGTTCGAAACCGGCCATCCCTGGATCACCTTCAAGGATGTCTGCAACCTGCGCAGCCCGCAGCAGCATGTCGGCGTCGTGCACTCCTCCAACCTGTGCACGGAAATCACGCTGAACACCAGCGCCGATGAAATCGCCGTCTGCAACCTGGGCTCCATCAACCTGGTGAACCATGTCGACGCCAACGGCCTCAATGTCGAGAAGATCAAGGCCACGGTGAAGACCGCCGTGCGCATGCTCGACAACGTCATCGACATCAACTACTACGCCGTGCCGCAGGCGCGTAAATCCAACCTGCGTCACCGCCCGGTGGGCCTGGGCATCATGGGCTTCCAGGATGCGCTGTACCTGCAGAAGATCGCCTACGGCTCCGATGCCGCGGTGAAGTTCGCCGACACTTCCATGGAGGCGATCAGCTACTACGCCATCGAAGCCTCCGTGGACCTGGCCGTCGAACGCGGCAGCTACTCCACCTACGAAGGCTCGCTGTGGAGCAAGGGCATACTGCCCATCGACTCGGTCAAGCTCATCGCCGAAAACCGCGGCGAGAACTATGTCGACGTCAACACCAGCCAGACCCTGGACTGGGCCCCGCTGCGCACCCGTGTGCAGACCCAGGGCATGCGCAACTCCAATGTGATGGCGATCGCGCCCACCGCGACGATCTCCAATATCTGCGGCGTGTCACAGTCCATCGAGCCCACCTACCAGAACCTGTATGTGAAGTCGAACCTGTCGGGCGAGTTCACCGTGGTCAATCCCTTCCTCGTGCACGAGCTGAAAGCACGCGGCCTCTGGGACAACGTCATGGTCAACGACCTCAAGTACTACGACGGCTCCGTGCAGAAGCTGGACCGCATCCCGGCCGACCTGAAAGCCATCTACGCCACCGCCTTCGAAATCGAACCGCGCTGGCTGGTGGATGCCGCCTCGCGTCGCCAGAAGTGGATAGACCAGGCCCAGTCGCTGAACCTGTACATCAACCAGGCTTCCGGCAAGAAACTGGACGTGACCTACCGCATGGCCTGGTACCGCGGCCTCAAGACCACCTACTACCTCCGCGCCATCGGTGCCACCGCCGCCGAGAAATCCACGATTTCCGACGGTGCGCTGAATGCCGTGAAGGCCACGGTGACGGAAATGGTGGAAGCGGCGCCGACCGCGGCCCCCGTGCCCAAGGCTTGCAGCATCGACAATCCCGATTGCGAAGCCTGCCAGTAAAAGAAAAGCCCGGTTGTGCTGACACACAACCGGGCTTTGGAATCTTCCGTGGAGAACCAAAGCAATCCATGGAAGGCTGGATCCGAAGATCCTAGAGCACGCGCATACTCGCGCCCTCCTCGGACCAGTGTCAAGCTGCCTTGATCCCGAAAGAGGAAGTGCGTCATGAAAATCGGACGTAATGCCGAGACCGGCCAGTTCACCACGGTGGAAGAGGCGAAGAAAAAGCCCAAAACCCACATTGTG
>DASUXS010000364.1:0-5498 GCA_036377855.1 Moraxellaceae bacterium | reverse complement strand
CGGTGGCAAAGCCATTCCGCTCTGGTTCATGGGCCGGCGCCGCAAATACGGCTATGTCTTTGCCGTTCTCGCCATCATGGCCTGCACCGCCATGGCCAGCCTGATGCAGCCTTATTTCCAGCTGCCCAACATCGTCATGGTGTATCTGGCCATGGTGGCGCTGGTGGCCTTCCTGGCCGGACGCGGTCCTTCCATCCTGGCCTCCGTGCTGGCGGCACTGGCTTTTGATTTTTTCAATGTGCCGCCGCATTTCCTGCTCACCAACTCGGACGGCCAGTACCTGCTGACGCTGGGCATCATGCTGTCCATCAGCCTGCTGATCAGCAGCCTGACCTCGCTGCTGCGTGACAAGGTGGAGGAGTCGCACCGGCGCGAGCAATACACGGCCATGCTGTATGCGCTGACCCGTGAGCTGGCTGCCACGCGCGGCGTGGAAGCCTTGGCGGCGGTGGTGGCGCGGCATCTGGAAAATGTCTTCCAGGTGGCGGTGAAGCTGCTGCTGCCCGGTGCCGGCGGCCTGCGTGCGGTGGCCGGGCAGCTGCAGGACTGGAGCCCTGAGCAGGCCGCTGCCGGCTGGCAGGCACAGGATGAAAACGCCGGCTGGCCGCTTTACCTGCTGCCGGGTACGACCGGCAGCGTCGGCCTGCTGCTCTTTGCTCCCGGCCTGCCGCCGGAATTCCTGCAGCCGGACCGCGAACGCCTGCTGCGTACCATGCTGTCATCGGCGGCGCTGGCCCTGGAGCGCGCGCAGTATGTGGAAGCCGTCGAGGCCGAGCGCGTGAAGGTGGAATCGGAGCGCTTGAAGAACTCCCTGCTCAGTGCGGTGTCGCATGACCTGCGCACGCCGCTGGCCACCATAGTCGGCGCCTCCAGCAGCCTGGTGGCAGAAGACGTAGACCTGTCGGCGGAGGAGGTCGCCGCCCTGCACCGGCTGGTGTTCCATTCCTCCATGCGCATGCGCAGCCTGGTGGAAAACATACTCGACATGGCGCGCCTGCAATCGGGGCCGGTGAACCTGCGCTGCGAATGGCAGGGACTGGAGGAGGTTCTGGGCGTGGCGCTGCAGGATCTGCGGCCCTGGCTGGGCAAGCGGCGCATCGTCACCCGGGTGCCCACCGACCTGCCGCTGCTGAATTTCGATCCGGTGCTGCTGCAGCGTGTCTTCGTCAACCTGCTGGAAAACGCCGTCAAATACACGCCCGAGGCCGCGGTCATCACCATCACGGCGGAAGATTGCGGCAGCCACGTGCAGGTCGGCGTGGCGGACAACGGCCCCGGCCTGCCAGTGGCGGAGCGTGAGGCGGTGTTCGAGAAGTTCTATCGCGGCGCTGGCGGCCGTGCCGGGGGGGCCGGCCTGGGCCTGTCCATCTGCCGCGCCATCATTGAAGCGCATGGTGGCCGCATCGCGGCAACATCGGCCGCCGGTGGTGGCGCCTGTTTTGTGTTCAGCCTGCCGGCCAGTCCTGCGCCGGACGTGGCGGTGGAGGAAATACCATGAGCGAAGCGACACAGCTGCTGCTGGTGGAAGACGAGGCCGACCTGCGCGAATTCCTCAGCACCACGCTGCGCGCCCACGGCTACGAGGTCATGGTCGCGGCCAGCTGCGCGGAGGCGGCAGCGCAGTTTGCGCGCCAGCTGCCACAGCTGGTGCTGCTGGACCTGGGCCTGCCTGACGGCGACGGACAGCATCTCATTGCGCAGTTCAGTGCCGGGCATGTGCCGGTGCTGGTGCTGTCCGCCCGCGACCAGGAGTAGGAAAAAATCCGCGCGCTGGACTGGGGCGCGGAAGATTACCTGACCAAGCCTTTCAGCACCGGCGAACTGCTGGCGCGCCTGCGCGTGCTGCAGCGCCGCTCGCGCCAGGAGCGGCAGCAATATGTGCTGGAAGGGCTGGTGATCGATGTCGACCACCACCGCGTGACGCGCGATGGCCAGCCCGTGCACCTGACCCCCATAGAGTTCGACCTGCTGGCCGCCCTGGCGCAGGGCGAAGGCCGGGTCATGACCCACCGCACGCTGATGCAGACGGTGTGGGGGCAGCGTCATGAGGAGAACACGCATTACCTGCGCATCTACATGCGCCAGCTGCGCAACAAACTGGAAACCGATCCCACCCAGCCGCGTTACCTGAAGACGGTGCCGGGCGTGGGGTATTGCCTGGCGCCGGAGCGCTGAGCGCTTGCGGTGCCGGAGGCGATGCCGCTGAAGACGCTGGGCCCCGGCCTGCGCCGGGGCGACAGTTGGGGTGTTGGCACTGGTGGTGGAGGTCGCGCTGGCCGTGGTCTTTGCGATCCTTGCCTGGCAGCAAGCAGCAAGCAGCAAGCAGCAAGCAGCAAGCAGCAAGCAGCAAGCAGCAAAAGAAAAAGCCCGCGGAAGCGGGCTTTTTCATGTCTGTGGCCTGCGCCTACTTGTCGTCGCGGAATTCCACGAAGGCATCGTTGCGCAGCTCACGCATCCAGTTGGCCAGCTCCTCGTCATAGGCGCGGGAGTAGAGCGCCTGGCGCGCCTGGTTGGCACGGTACTGTTCGCTGACATCCTGTTCGCGGGTGCCCGTCACTTCCAGGATGTGCCAGCCGAAAGAGCTCTGGAACACCGGCGACAGTTCGTTCAGGGGAATCTCGCGCATGGTCTTGTCGAACTCCGGCACCATGTCGCCGGCCGACACCCAGCCCAGGTCGCCGCCCTGGCGTGCCGAGCCCGGATCATCCGAATAGGTGCGCGCGGCATCGGCAAACTTCATCTTCCCGCCGGCGATGCGGGCGCGCAGGTCATCCATCTTCTGGCGTGCATCTTCGCTGGACAGGATTTCCGTGGGCTTGATCAGGATGTGCTCCACATGCCACTGCTTCACCTTCATCTCCTGCCCGCCCCGCTTGGCCAGCAGCTTGATGAGGTGGAAGCCGCTGGGCGTGCGCAGCGGCGGCGACACTTCACCGGGCTTCATCTTTTCCGCTTGCTCGGCAAACAGCGTGGGCAGCTGCGCGGCCTTGCGCCAGCCCAGGTCACCGCCCTTGAGCGCGGTGTCTGAATTGGAACTGGCGGCAGCCACCTGGGCGAAATCACGGCCGGCGGCCAGTGCGTCCTGCACCTGCTTCACTTTTTCTTCAGCGCTGGCGATGTCCTTGGGCGTGGCTTCATCGGGCAGGCCGATGAGGATGTGAGCGATGCGGTATTCGATGGCCAGTTCGGCCTGGCCGCTGGGGGAGCGCAGGAAGTTCTGCACGTCCTGGTCGGTGATGCGGATGCGGTCCTGCAGGCGGCGGGTGCGCAGGTGGTTGATCATGAGCTCGCGCTTCACCTGTTCACGCACTTCGGCATAGCTGCTGCCTGCGGTGGCATCCAGCTTCTTCTGGAAATCCGCGAGGCTGAGGCCGTTCTGCTTGGCGATGTCGGTCATGGCGCCATTGAGCTCGGCATCATCGATGCGTATGCCGGCGCGCGTGGCCATATTGGCCTGCAGGCTTTCCATGATGAGCTGTTCTATCACCTGCTTGCGCAGCACATCATCCGGCGGCAGCGGTGTCTTGCGCTGCGCGAACTGGAACTGCACATCGGCAATGCGCTTGTCGATTTCGCTTTTCAGGATGACGGAGTCGTCCACCACCACGGCCACCTTGTCGATGGGGGTGATGGCGGCAGTGGCAAAGGCCGGCAGCAGCAGGAGCAGGGCCAGGAAAGCGGATCGCATCAGGGGGTCTCCTCCCGCAGGATGGAGCTGGTGGAGCGGTTGTGCTCCATCAGCTGGTTGTAACCGAACATATTGTTGTTGAGCAGGCTCTTCACGCCGCTGGATACGCCGGCCAGGCCCTTGAGCTCGACTTCGATGAAGAAGGCGCGGCGCTGGCGCTGCGAGCCGGGACTGATGTCGTCGGGGTCGGCGAGGAACTGGCGCTCGAAGAGACGCACCTTCCAGCAGCAGGCTTCGTATTGCAGGCCGGCCAGGGCTTCCTGGGTTTCGCTGCCACGCAGGTCATACTGCAGCAGGCCTATGACCTGCCAGTTGATGCCCAGCGGCTGCAGGAAGGAAATGCTGGCCTGGCGCAGCGCTTCCTGGCCTATGGTGGGGTCGTTGCGGCGGAAGTTGTAGCCCAGGTTGAGCAGGCGGTCGCGCTCTTCCGGCAGGTAGTTCAGGCTCACGCTGTACTGCTGCGTCTTTTCCAGGTTGGCCGTCCACTGCGCATCGGCGACACCGCTCCAGCCACGGCCTATGGGCGCGGCCACCTGGGCGGCGAGGCCGGAGCTTTTGTCGTCGGCAATGGGATTGGCCGGGTCCAGGCGCACCTTGCGGTCGCGCAGGTAGTTGATCTGGCCGACGGAGGCGCGCACCACTTCCTCACCGGACTCGTGGTTGATCAGGCGCGAGGTCAGGCCCAGCGAGAGCTGGTTGGCGTCGTCGATGCGGTCGCCGCCGGAAAAGCGGCTGTCACGCCAGAGCTGCTGGTAGGAGAAGGTGGTGTTGGCCGTGTCGAAGTTGGGCAGGTCGGTCTGGTCCTGGTAGGGCGCATAAAGATAGAAGGCGCGCGGCTCCAGCGTCTGCGTGTAGCGGTCCTGCTCGCGTTCGAAGACCAGGCCGCTGTCTATGCTGAGGTTGGGCACCACCACGGTCTTGCTGCGGTCATCGGGGGCGCCATCGCCCGACAGCTCGTATACCAGCGAGCGCAGGCCCAGGCGCGGCGTCACATGGCTCCAGGGATTGGCCATGACATAGCTGACGGAAGGATCCAGGCGGTAGCGTGCGCCATTGATCTCGGGGCCGGAAAAATCGTCGACCTCGCGCTGGAAATAGGTGAGCTCGGTGGTGAGGTCGGTCTGCAGGCCGCGCGCCACCGGACGGTTGCGGGTCAGCAGCAGCTGCGGCAGGCGCGCATAGGGTTTTTCATAGTCGGTGATGAGCGGATCAATGGTCTGGAAGCCTTGCACGCGACTGGTCAGGGTCCAGGCATCCTTGTTGTAGATGAGCTCGCCGGTGCGTTCCTGGAAGGCGGTGTTGGTCAGGTTGAGGTCGGTGCCCAGGTCGATGAAATAGGCGTTGTCCGAGACGTAGTTGACGTTGGTGTTGAGGCGCAGGTCTGGCGTCAGGTTGCCGTTCTGCCTCCAGCTCAGGCTTTTGCGGTCGAGGCCGCCGTAGAGGTTGTCGTTGGGCAGGTAGCCGCCGCCCAGCACGCCTTCGCCCAGATGCGGCAGCAGGTAGCGGAACTCGCCTTCGACCATGGTGCCGCGGCGCGTCATCACGCGGGGGGTCACGGTGAGGTCGTAATTCGGGGCGAGGTTGAAATACACCGGCACGGCGAGATCGAAGCCGCCGTCATTGGTGTTGCCGAAACGTGGAATCAGCATGCCGGTCTGGCGGCGGTCATCAATCGGGAAGTTGAAGTAGGGCACATAGAGCACCGGCACTTCCTCGATATGCAGCACGCCGTTGCGCACTTCGCCGCGGCCGGACTCCTGGTCCAGGCGTATGCGCTTGGCCACGAAATGCCAGGTGCGGTCATCCGGCG
>DASUXS010000363.1:0-2353 GCA_036377855.1 Moraxellaceae bacterium | reverse complement strand
TCACCCTAACCCTCTCCCGGTGGGAGAGGGGATGACATAGGTAAGAGAAAAATGAGCGAAGAGCAGAACAGCGAAATCCAGGTGGTAGACGTCAACAAACTGATTGCCGAGCGCAAACAGAAACTGGCTGAGCTGCGCGCCAGCCAGAAAGTTGCCTTCCCCAATGATTTCAAGCGCGATGCCGTCGCCGCTGACCTGCATGCCCGTTTCGGCACGCAGGAAAACGACACGCTGGAGGCGGACAAGCAGCGTTTCGCCATTGCCGGCCGCATCCTGCTCAAGCGCATCATGGGCAAGGCCAGCTTCACCACCATCCAGGACATGTCGGGCCGTATCCAGCTCTACATCTCCAAGGAAGCCGTGGGTGAAGAGGTCTACAACAGCTTCAAGAAATGGGATATCGGCGACATCGTCGCGGCCCGCGGCTATGTCTTCAAGACCAAGACCGGCGAGCTGTCCCTGCATGTGGAAGAGCTGCGCCTGCTGACCAAGGCCCTGCGCCCGCTGCCGGACAAGTTCCACGGCATCGCCGACCAGGAAATGAAGTACCGCCAGCGCTATGTCGACCTCATCGTCAGCGAAGACACGCGCCGTGCCTTCATCGTGCGCTCCAAGGTCATTGATGGCATACGCCGTTTCATGACGGGCCGTGATTTCATGGAAGTGGAAACGCCCATGATGCACGTGATCCCCGGCGGCGCCGCGGCCAAGCCCTTCGCCACCCACCACAATGCCCTGGACATGCCGCTGTTCCTGCGTATCGCGCCCGAGCTTTACCTGAAGCGCCTGGTGGTGGGTGGTTTCGAGCGTGTCTTCGAGATCAACCGCAACTTCCGCAACGAAGGCGTGTCTGCCCGCCACAATCCCGAATTCACCATGATCGAGTTCTACATGGCGTATGCGGATTACCGCGATCTCATGGACCTCACCGAAGACATGCTGCGCACGCTGGCGCAGGACATCCTGGGCAAGACCGATGTGGACTATCAAGGCGAGGTCTATGACTTCGGCGGCAAGTTCGCGCGCCTGTCCATGGTGGACTCCATCCTGAAATACAACCCGGAGCTCACGCGTGAGCAGCTCTGGGACGTGGCCGCGGCCAGCGAGATCATACGCAGCAAGCTCAAGATGGACGTGAAATCCATCTGGGGCATAGGCAAGCTGCAGACCATCATCTTTGAAGAGACGGTGGAAACCCAGCTGCGCCAGCCGACCTTCATCACCGAATACCCGGCCGAAGTGTCGCCGCTGGCGCGCCGCAATGACGACAATCCTTTCATCACCGACCGTTTCGAGTTCTTCATCGGCGGCCGCGAGATCGCCAACGGCTTCTCCGAGCTCAACGACCCGGAAGACCAGGCCGAGCGTTTCCTGCAGCAGGTGAAGGAAAAGGATGCCGGCGACGACGAGGCCATGCATTACGACGCCGACTATATCCGCGCCCTGGAATACGGCCTGCCGCCGACCGCAGGCCAGGGCATAGGCATAGACCGCCTGGTGATGCTTTTTGCCAACGCCCCCAGCATCCGCGACGTCATCCTCTTCCCGCATATGCGCCCCGAGGCCTGAGCATCAGATGCGTCGTGAAAAAGGCAGCCTGCGGGCTGCCTTTTTTATTGCCGTGGCCTTGGGGATGCCGCATCCTCGGGCCTTGCCCGGCAGCCCGCGCCCACAGGCAGTCCGGTCAAAACCCGGTCACGGCTTTTGGCTACCATGGCGGGCAATCCCTTCCTGCATGCAGTCGAGGAAAACCATGAAAACAAGAAAAATCCTGCTGTCCGCTGTCTTGTCTGCCCTGCTGGCGCCACTGCCGGCCCTGGCGGGCAATACCAGCACCGTCAACGGTGTCAGCATCACCCTGCCCACGGCCGCCGAGTTTGAAAAAGCCACCGGCATCAAACCCCTGGAAAAGCCGCTGAACATCCGCGCCTGCATCTTCGATCCCATAGGCAACAACGGCCCCGGCATCCAGTACGCCAAGGACCTGGTGTTGCAGGCCAAGCGCTGGAACGTCTTCCTGGACATCAAGGTCTATACCGACGAACGCGTGGCGGCCGAAGACTTCAAGGCCAACCAGTGCGATGCGGTGGCCATCTCCACTTTCCGCGCCAAGCAGTTCAACAAATTCATCGGCAGCCTGGATTCCGTCGGCAGCCTGCAGGACTACGCCCAGGTGCGCACAGCCATGAACGTGCTCTACACCAATCCCAAGGTGGCGCCGCTGATGATAGACGGCCCCTACCAGGTGGGCGGTGTGGTGCCCATCGGTGCCGTCTATGTGATGGTGAATGACCGTAGCATCAACTCGATTGAAAAGGCCGCTGGTAAAAAAGTCGCGGTGCTGGACTTCGAC
>DASUXS010000362.1:0-6986 GCA_036377855.1 Moraxellaceae bacterium | reverse complement strand
GTCTATATCCGCGCCCTGCTGCTGGCCACCTGCAAACCCAACAAGCTGCGTCAAAGTGAGATTGCCCAGATCCACCAGCTCGCGGAACTCTGGGCGCCGCTGGTGAAGCTGCGTGAATTCGGCGGCAGCGAAGAACTCTTCGTCTTCGACCTGTCCAAGGACGCGCCGCCCACCTACCGCTCCCTGGCCCAGGCCAGCGAAGCCGCGCATGTGCGCGCCATCGACCCCAACCAGCTGGTCGACCGCCTCACCGAACTCAGGACTGCCGCTCAGGCCAGCAATGCCGCCCTCAAGGGCCAGGGCGAAGCCGCCCTCAGCCTGGGCCTGCTCACCCACCTCATCCAGGCCTGGAGCGAGCTCAGCGAACGCAGCTTCTCGCGCGTGGCGCACGAGGGCACGCTGGAGGCCTGCCTGGGCCTGACGGCCACGCATTACTTCCTGGCCGGCGGCCAGGATTTCGAAGTCATGATGCTGGGCGACCAGGGCAAGTTCAGCATGGCCATCGACTCCGACAACCCTTTCCTCAAGGCCAAGCCCATCACGGTGGATCGCCCTGACGAGCGCACCGGCAAGGACGTATGGTCCCTGGCTTTCGGCAGTGCCGACATCGAGTCCAAGGACAAGGAAATCAATTTCAAATCCGGCAAGGCCAGCTCCGAGGCCCCGGCCGGCGGCAGCCGCTATGAAACCCACCGCTGCCAGATCGTGAATATCAGCCCCGGTGGCTACTGCATCGAATGGTCGGGTGAAGTTCCCGCCAGCGTGCGTGCCGGCGAAATCCTGGGCCTGCATGAAGAAGGCCAGCCCGGCTGGAATATCGGCGTCATTCGCTGGGTGAAGCAGCTCCCCGGCCACGGTGCCCAGCTCGGCATCGAAGTGCTGGCCCCCAAGGCCAAGCCCTGCGGCGCCCGCGTCATCAAGAAGACCGGCGATGCCACCGAGTACATGCGCACCTTGCTGCTGCCTGAGCTCAAGGCCATCAACCGTCCGGCCACGCTGATCACACCGGCCCTGACCTTCCGCTCCGGCTACAAGGTCGTGCTCAACCTGGATGGCGAAGAGGTCAAGGCCCATCTCACCCAGCAGGTAAGCGCCACGCCCAGCTTCTGCCAGTTCGAATTCCAGCTGGTGCGCCGCCCCAACGAAGCGGTCGAGGACATTAGCGACACCGCCACCCAGGACGACGAGGACTTCGACTCGATCTGGGCCAGTCTCTGACCGCTTTGCTGACTCATCAGTGAAATACGACGAATGGACGCCCTTGGCGTCCATCGTTCTTGCACTTGCAAAAAGCCCTCAGGACGAGACAATAAACCTCTTTTCACCCCCTTCGCAGGAAACCGCGTCCGCATGGCCCCGAAAAACGAGACTGTCCGCCTGCTCGTACTGCACGAGTCCCAGGACAATGCCGAGCAGATCGTCAATGCGCTGAAGAATTCCGGCATCGCCACCCGCCCGGAGCTGGTGGCTGACGAGGACGAACTCCTGGATGCCCTGAAGGACGGTGCCTGGGACATCATGCTGGCCGGCGAGCTGACCAACGGCATTCCCTACGACAGTGTGCTGGGCCAGATCCGCAAGCAGGACAAAGACATTCCCGTCGTCGTGCTGCTCGAGAAATTCGACCAGGAAATGACGGAAGAAACCCTGCAGGCCGGTGCCGTGGATGCCGTGGTCTTCAATGCCCACAAGCACCTCGTGCATGTCATCAAGCGCGAACTGGCCAGCCTCAACCACCGCCGCGCCCGCCGCAAGGCCGAGGCCTCGCTGGCGGAATCGGAAAAGCGCTGCGAACTCCTGCTCGACAACTCCCGTGACGCCATCGCCTATGTGCATGACGGCATGCATATCTACGCCAACACCGCCTATGTCGAGCTCTTCGGCTACGACAGCACCGATGACGTGGAAGGCATGCCCATCATCGACCTGGTGGCCAAGGAAGACCTGAACAACTTCAAGAAGTACCTGCAGGCCTACAGCAAGGGCGAAAGCATTTCCCAGGACCTGCGCTTCCACGGCCTGAAGGCCGGCGGCGACAAGATCGACGCCATGATGCAGCTCTCCGCCGCCAGCTATGACGGCGAGCCCTGCACGCAGATCATCATCCGCCGCGATGACGGCGCCGGCAATGCCGCCGCCCTCGCCGAAAAGCTCAAGGAAGCCACCAGCGTCGACCAGCTCACCGGCCTGGCCAACCGCCAGCGCTTCGAGGAAACCCTGGAAGAGGCCGTGCACAAGGCGCATCGCGACAAATCGCGTTTCGCCCTGTTCTATTTCGCCGTGGACAACATGGCACAGATCAACGCCGCGGCCGGCCTCACCGGCACCGACGCCGTGACCAAGGCCGTGTCCGCCCTGCTGGGCCAGCACTTCCCCGCCACCCAGATCGCCCGTTTCGGCGACTCCGCCTTCACCGCGCTGGTGCCGGGACTGGATGTGGAAAAGGCGCGCAACGAAGCGGAAACCCTCTGCCAGCAGGTGCATGACCACCTCATCCAGATTCCCGGCGGCAAGACGCAGCAGACCACGCTCAGCATCGGTATCGCGATGGTGGGCGAAACCGCGCCCAATCCTTCGGAAATGCTGTCCCGCGCCATAGGCTCCGCGGAAAAGGTGAAGCTGGCCAACGGCAACGGCGTGCAGGTTTTCAATGCCGCGGAAAAAGCCGACAGCTCCGATTCCGCCCTGCTGGAACTGCTGGTGGATGCCATCGAGAACAGCAAGTTCAAGCTGCTCTACCAGCCACTGGTGGACGTGGAAGGCGGCACTGGCGAATTCTACGAAGTCTTCGTGCGCCTGCCGCTGGCCGACGGCAAGATGATGACCCCGGACGATTTCATGCCGGTGGCCATGAAGCACCAGCTGGGCGCCAAGATAGACCGCTGGGTGATGCTCAACGCCGCCAAGCAGCTGAAAGAACATTCACGCAAGGCGCCGAACTCGCGCATGCTGCTCAACCTCACTGCCGAGTCGCTGCAGGACATGACGCTGGCCGCCTGGATAGGCAAGCTGTCCAAGGCCATTGATCCGCAGGGCAGCCCCATCGTGCTGCAGTTCGCCGAAAGCGATGTGGTGTCCTACCTCAAGGCCGCCGGCGAGCAGACCCATGCGCTGACCCAGGCCGGCTGCCCGGTGTCCATCAGCCATTTCGGCACCACGCTGAATCCGCTGAACACGCTCAAGCATGTGGCGGTGTCGCATATCAAGCTGGACCGCTCTTTCACCCAGGACCTCAGCAACGAGGAAAACATGGGTGCCGTCAAGAAGCTGACCGGCGAGCTGCGCGGCTTCGACAAGCAGGTCATCGTGTCCTTCGTGGAAAATGCACAGACGCTGTCCAAACTGTGGACGCTGGGTGTGCAGTACCTGCAGGGCTACTATCTGCAGCCGCCGGGCGACACCATGCATTACGAAGCGCAGGGCTGAGGCCCGAGCATAAAAAAACCGGCAGCTGCCGGTTTTTTTACGTCTCTTCGCCAGCCCCATAACGGCATAAAGCGGCATAAAAGCCTGAAGGGCATTGAACAGCCGCAGGCTGGGCGAAGCGAATCATCCAGTGCCTTTAGCAGCCTCAGGCCGCAAACCGTCTTTGCCATCAACCCCAACTGTCGCCCCGGCGAAGGCCGGGGCCCAGCGTCTTCAGCAGCGGTGAACCCGCCGCAATGTCGAAAAAAGGCAGCCACTCACACCTCAAATTGCGACAACACTTCCCTCTCTTCCCGCGCCGCGGCAATCCACTCCTGCAAAGCCGGCAGCGCCAGCACGGCATCCTGGTAGGCCCGCGACTGCGCTGAGCAAGGCAGCCGGTAACGATCAAAGCGCAGCACCACCGGCGCATAAAAGGCATCCACCAGCGACCACGGACCGAAAAGGCCCGGGCCCTGCGCCGCGAAGCGCTGGCGGCAGGAGGTCCAGATGGCATCGATACGGCGGATATCCGCAGCGGCGGCATCGTCATAGGGTGCGGCTGCCGGTGTGCGTCGGCAGTTCATGGAGAGCTGGCTGCGCAGCGCAGTGAAACCGCTATGCATTTCCGCCACCAGCGAACGCGCTTCCGCACGCTGGGCACGATCAGCCGGCCAGGCCGCGGTCAGATTGAAACGCTCGATGGCGTATTCGCAGATGGCCAGGGAATCCCAGACATGCAGCTCGCCATCGATGAGCAGCGGCACCTTGCCGGAAGGCGAATGCTTGAGGATTTCCGTCTTGCTGCCCTCGGCATACAGCGGAATGCGGCGGGTGTCGAATTCAACGCCGCTGAGACGCAGGAAAAGCCAGGGGCGCAGGGACCAGCTGGAATAATTGCGGTTGCCGATCAAAAGCTGCGTCATGACTCACCTCCTTGTGGGATGGCGTGCTCAGCGTGCGCTTTCCAGGTCGCGATCACGTACGCCCAGCAGATAAAGGATGCCATCCAGGCCCAGCGTGGAAATCGCCTGCTTGGCGTTCTGCTTCACCAGTGGCTTGGCGCGGAAGGCGATGCCCAGGCCGGCGATGCCCAGCATGGGCAGGTCGTTGGCGCCATCGCCGACGGCAATCACCTGCTCCAGGTTCACGCCTTCCTTCTGCGCGATCTCGCGCAGCAGCTCGGCCTTGCGCTGGCCGTCGACGACACGGCCTATGACATTGCCGGTAACGCGGCCATCCTGGATTTCCAGTTCATTGGCATGCACATAGTCGATGCCGAGCTTCTGCTGCAGGTACTGGCCGAAATAGGTGAAGCCGCCGGAGAGGATGGCGGTCTTGTAGCCCAGCGCCTTCAGCGTGCGTATCAGCTGCTCGGCGCCTTCGCTGAGCTTGAGGTTGGCGGCGATGCCGGAGAGCACGTTCTCATCCAGGCCCTTGAGCAGTGCCACGCGCGCCTTGAAGCTTTCCGTGAAATCCAGCTCGCCATTCATGGCGCGCTCGGTGATGGCCGCCACCTGGTCGCCAACACCGGCGGCCTTGGCCAGCTCGTCTATCACTTCGTGTTCGATCAGCGTGGAGTCCATGTCGAAACACACGACACGGCGGTTGCGGCGGTAGGCATTGTCCTTCTGGAAGGCGATGTCCACATTCTGCTCATTGGCCAGGCGCAGGAATTCCGCACGCATGCCCTGGATGTCGCGCGGCTCGCCCCGCACCGAGAATTCCACGCAGGCCTTGCGCGCGGCTTCGGTCTCATTGCCCAGCGGTACACGGCCGGAAAGACGCTGCAGGCCGTCGATATTGAGGCCGTTGTCCGCCACCAAGGCCGACACCGCGGCGATGTGTTCCGCCGTGATCTTGCGCGCCAGCAGCGTGACGATGTAACGCGGCTTGCCCTGCCCCGCCACCCACTGCTGGTAGCTCTCCGCCGTGATGGGCGTGAAGCGCGCGGTGAGGCCGATGTCATGCGCCGCGAACAGCACGGCCTTCATGAGCAGGGCCGATTCCTGTTCCGACGGGGTCTCGATCAGCATGCCCAGGGAAAGATGGTCATGGATCACGGCCTGGCTGATGTCCAGGATGTTGACGGCATGGTCCGCCAGGATACGGGTCAGGCGGGCACTGATGCCGGGACGGTCGGGGCCGGCCACGGTGATGAGGATGATTTCGCGCATGCTGGCCCTGGGGCATTCATAAGGGGACTTTGCGCGATTGTAACGCAACGCCCCTACAGAATGCCCTAGGGCCGGCGTGCACAGGCCGCTATAATCGCCCGAATTTCACGGGAGCAGCACGATGGCAAACAAGGGCACGGGACGTTGGGCGGCACTGCTGGCGGCCAGCTTTGTGGCACATGTCGCGCTCACCGTGAACAGCACCGACACCGCGCTGTGGAACGAGCAGGGCCGCGAAGGCAGCCTGCTGGTGCAGCAGCTGGCCGATGCCGCCGCCCCCGTGGCGCTGTCCCGTGACATGGTCAGCCTCAGCGTGCTGGCCAGCCGCTATGAAACCCGCGCCGGTATCGCCAGCGTGCGCCTCTACAACGGCAACCGCGAGCTCATCGCCGAAACCGGCAGCAGCCGCAACGACGGCCGCCTCTTCCGCGCTCCCATACAGCTGCAGGGCCAGGCCCTGGGCCAGGTCGAACTGCGCCTGACCGAATTCTCGCGTGGCGACATCGTGCGCCTCAGCCTGGGCAATATCGCCCTCTCCGGCCTGCTGCACGGCCTCATCTTCATCGCCGGCCTGCTGCTCAGCCCGCGTGTGCAGGAAAGCCTGCGCGGTGCCAGCCGGCCCACGTCCGCGGAAAGCCGCCCCGACGCGGTTCCAGCGCCTGCCCAGCCCCGCCCCGCCACCGCCCCGGTGGCAGCTGCCACCACGGGCCCGGCCACCCTGCTGCATATCGCCCTGGATGATCCCAACGCCCTGCTGACGCGCGTGAATGCCAGCATGGCGGATGAAATGCTGTCGCTCTTCGACCAGTTCGTGGATCGTGCCGCGCGCCTCTATGGCGGCGAAGTCAGTGCGCCCTTCAGCCCGGCCGGCGTGCAGCTGCGTTTCCTGCAGGACGATGCGCAGGAACGCGAATTCCACGCCCTGGCCGCGGCCGGCCTCTTCCTGCAACTGGTGGAAGACTCCCTGGAAGAACGCCGCCAGCATGGCCTGCTCTGCCTGGGTGCCAAGGCCGGCGTGCTGCACGAAGGCGAACATGACGAGATCGCCTCGATACTGGCGCAGATGGCACCGGCCGCGCGCATCCTCAGCAGCCAGCCGCAAAGCAATCTGTCCACGCTCTGCCGCCTGGGCGCCAGCCACCAGCTGGATATCGGCCAGGGCGTGCTGCAGGTGGTGCTGGTGGAAAACTTCGCGCCGGAATACCAGCAGCTCATCCATAACCAGAGCCAGCAGATCCTGGGGCCGACGGAAGCGGCCTGAGCGCTTTGAAATAAAAAAGCCGGCTGATGCCGGCTTTTTTATTGCTGCGGTGATCACTCACCCAGGCGCATGCCATCCACTTTCTGAAAGCCGCGCGGCAGTTTGGCGCCACGACGGCCACGTTCACCACGATAGACCTCGAG
>DASUXS010000361.1:0-3453 GCA_036377855.1 Moraxellaceae bacterium | reverse complement strand
GATAGCAGGCGCGATCCGTCACGATCATATGCAGGGGAATATCCCAGGGCGCGGCCGGCAGGGCCGGGACTTCCTGGCAGTGGTGCGCCACGCCGACCAGGCGTGGCCGTGGAAGGCCGTGGCGGTGGAAGGCCAGGGTGCGGTCATAGAAACCGCCGCCCATGCCCAGGCGGTTGCCGCGGCGGTCGAAGCCGGTCAGCGGCAGCAGGATGGCATCCATGGCCCGGGCCGGCAGTGCCCGTCCGCGCCGCGGTTCGGGAATGCCGAAGCGGTTGCGCGCCATGCGGTGGCCGGTCCAGTGACGAAAGCGCAGCGTGTCCGGCGGAAAAGCCTGCAGCACCGGAAGATAGAACTGGCGCTGCCGCAGGCCGCGCTGCCGGCGCAGCGGGCGCGCATCGATCTCGCCATCCACCGGCCAGTACAGTGCGATGCGGCGCGCGCAACGCAGCAGCGGCAGGCGTGACAGGGCCAGCGCCAGGTGGCGGGCGGCGGAGCGCTGTTGTCGGGGGGAGAGCTGGCGACGACGGGCACGCAGTTCGCGGCGCAGTCGCGCGCGTTCGGTGGTGTCGGTCGGGGAAGGCATTGAGAGTGTGTTCTCCGAAGTGCCGCTGCCGGTCTTGACCCTTGAACCCAATGGTTCAAGGGGGAAGCCCGGTCGCTGTATCAGGCTTTCCGTCAGGCGGACATGCACACAACAGATACGCGAACTTCCCGGGGTGATGATATCGGCTCAGGGGATTGGACCGGCTGGCCAACACTTCAGGGAACACGCCTGCATTATACCAGAGCCGGAGTCCGCGCAAAGCGCTTGCATCTGACGAAGGGCGCCGGTGCCGGCCTGAAATGCAGGGGCCACTGTCCGTATCGGCAGCGGTTTTCCCCGCTTTTCCGATATGCAGATCAGGAATCGAGCGTCTGGTAGTGATCCAGCGTCTTTTCGATCTTGCTGATGAGCTTGGCCAGCTCCGCCTTGGAATCCGACTGCGAATCCATGTGGCGCGAGGCATTGAGCAGCTCATGCGTGATGTTGAGCGCAGCGATGACGGCGATGCGCTCCAGGCCTATGACCTTGCCGGAGGAGCGGATGTCGCGCATCTTGCGGTCCAGGTACTGGGCCGAGGAGCGCAGGCTTTCCTGCTCGTTCTCGGGACAGTTGATGCGGTAGGACTTGTCCAGGATGAAAACTTCGAGCGTGCTCGTGTCGGTGCTCATGAAAATTCCGGCTGCCTAGATAATGGGCGGGTGGGGGAGAGCGTCATCCTTGGGACGCCATCATTCCTGGGCCTCAAGTGCCTTGAGACGGAGGATGATGGCTTCGACCCTGGCCTTGGCCAGTTCATTCTTCCTTTGCAGCTCGTCGCGCTCGGCCAGCAAGGCCGACTCCTGGGTGCGCAGCTTCTTGTTTTCCGCCATGAGTCGCGATGACAGCTCGGTCAGGCTGTCGATGCGGGCGCTCAGTGTTTTCAGTTCATTATCGAGCATGTGCAGGTCGCGAAAGATGGCCGAAGTACAACGTAGGGGGGTACTATAGTTTTTCCGTCGAACTAGGGTCAATTGGAAGGTCTGACATGCATCCCCCCGCCCATGTACCCAGTCTGGACGAACTGGCCCAGGCCCTGACCCGGCTCAATACCGGCTGCTCGGCCTCCGAGCTGCATGGCGTGCTGACCGGCCTGCTGGCCGGCGGCGCCCGCCTCAACCGCAGCACCCTGCAGAAAGTCCTGGAAACCCATAGCGACGCCGACCAGGCCTTTGGCGACGAGGTCATGGCCTCGCTCTGGCAGCTGCAGCTCAAGACCCTGGAAGACCTGGGCGATACCGAGCTTATCTTCATGCCCCTGCTGCCGGATGACGATGACGATCTGGCCCAGCGGGTGACCGCGCTGTCTGACTGGTGCCAGGGCTTCCTGGTGGGCTTCGGCACCGCGGTCCGTCCCAATGACACCCGCATCCATGGCGAGACCGTGCGCGAGACCCTGCAGGACATCGTGCATGTGGCCAATGTCGATGCCTCGGCCCAGGACAATGACGAGGGTGACGAGTCCGCCTATGCCGAGCTCTACGAGTTCGTGCGCATGGCCGTCATCCACCTGTTCGAGGAGCTGGCGCCGCCCGAGGAGCAGCGCGGCCACGACGAGGCCGATCCCGACAGTCCCACCCTGCACTGAGCCCGACCCATGTCCCTGCTGTCCGCCAACGAGTTTGCCCGTCGCCGCCAGGCCCTGATGAACATGATGGGGCCGGGCTCCATCGCCATCCTGCCGGCCGCGCCGCACCACCGCCGCAACCGCGACACGGAATACCGCTACCGCCAGGACAGCGATTTCTACTACCTCTCCGGCTTTCCCGAGCCCGAGGCGGTGATCTGCCTGATTCCCGGCCGTCCGCAAGGTGAGTTCGTGCTGTTCTGCCGCGAACGTGATCGCGAGATGGAAATCTGGAACGGCTATCGCGCCGGTCCCGAAGGTGCGGTGCAGGATTTCGGCGCCAACGACGCCTTTCCCATCACCGACCTGGACGAAATCATTCCCGGCCTGATTGAAGGTCGTGAACGCGTCTTCGTGTCCATGGGCGCACAGCCGCTGTTCGACCAGCGCCTCATGGGCTGGGTCAACAGCATTCGCGCCAAGTCCCGCGCCGGCCTGCATGCGCCGGGCGAATTCCTGATGCTGGACCATCTGCTGCACGACCTGCGCCTGTTCAAGTCCACGGAAGAAATCAAGATCATGCGCCGCGCCGCCAGCATTTCCGCGCAGGCGCATGTGCGCGCCATGCAGGTGGCCCGTCCCGGCATGCGCGAATTCGAACTCGAAGCCGAGCTCATGCATGAATTCCTCAAGCAGGGCTGCGCGGCGCCGGCCTACAACACCATCGTCGGTTCCGGCGCCAACGCCTGCATCCTGCATTACGTGGAAAACACGCGTGTCATGCAGGACGGCGACCTGGTGCTCATCGATGCCGGCGGCGAGCTGGATCATTACGCCTCGGACATCACCCGCACCTTCCCGGTGAACGGCAAATTCTCCGCCGAGCAGAAAGCCATCTACCAGCTGGTGCTGGATTCACAGCTGGAGGCCATTGCCAGCGTGAAGCCCGGTGCGCACTGGAATACCGCGCATGAAACCGTGGTGAACGTGCTGACCGAAGGCCTGCTGGAGCTCGGCCTGCTCAAGGGCAGCAAGGCCGAAT
The DNA here is from genome assembly GCA_036377855.1 of Moraxellaceae bacterium. Lineage (GTDB taxonomy): Bacteria > Pseudomonadota > Gammaproteobacteria > Pseudomonadales > Moraxellaceae > UBA2031. Next base: position 264 of record DASUXS010000361.1, on the reverse strand, counting down.
GCATTGAAAAGGAAGCCTATCGCCAGTTCTTCATGCACCGCACCGGCCACTGGCTGGGCATGGACGTGCATGATGTCGGCGACTACAAGATTGCCGAGGAATGGCGGCAGCTGGAGCCGGGCATGGTGCTGACCATCGAGCCCGGACTATACATCGCGCCGGATTGTGAAACGGTGGATCCGCGCTGGCGCGGTATCGGCGTGCGTATTGAGGATGACATCCTGGTGACGCGCCAGGGCCATGAAATCCTGACGCTGGCGGCTC
>DASUXS010000360.1:0-2394 GCA_036377855.1 Moraxellaceae bacterium | reverse complement strand
CGCACCGGCCGGATGTAGTTGGTCTTGGCCTCCAGTGTGGCGGCCAGCTCGTCGATGTCCAGCAGGGAATAGATGGCCGCACCCATGGCGCAGTCGATGAGGGCGAAGGCCGCGCCGCCATGGAAGCCGCCCACCACGTTCTGCAGGTAGTCGGCCATGTCCACTTCGGCCACGCAGACGCCGTCTTCGACGCTGACATAGCGTATGCCGAGATGGCGGCTGAAACGGGAACCTTCGTCGCGCAGGATATGGGCCTTGTGTTTCATGGCGGTGGCTCTTCCTTTCATAAGGTAGCCGGGCAGCCTTCAGAGCCACCGCGGGCGCTTCAGATCGGCGGCGGCGCGGGGCGGCTGCCAGGCGGCAGGGGCGGGCGAGCTTAGCAAAAAAGCGGATTGAAGGTGCAAGAGGGGCAGCAGGCCGGCGGGATGCGCTACAGTCAGTCCAGCCTTTGACCAGGAGCCTGACATGTCCCTGTTTCGCGTGTGGATTGCCCTTCCCCTGCTCGGCCTGGCGGCCTGCCAGTCCAACCCGCCGGCGCCCGGCGACATCAGCCAGTACATCTGCCCCAACGGGCTGACCGCCCGCGTCAGCCTGAATGCGGACAAATCCGCCTTGCGCCTGACCCTGCAGGGACGCAGCCGGACCCTGCGCTGGGACGAGCATGTGAAGGCCTACAGCAACGGCAAGATGGCCGCGACGGTGGATGATCTTTTCCTGCGGCTGGAGGCGCCGGGGCTGAGGCAGAACTGCCCGCTGCAGATTCCGGCGGCGAACAAGGCAGCCACGCTGGTGACGCCCGATCATCAGTAACCGTCATCCCCGCGAAGGCGGGGATCTCCCCGACATACAGCGGGCCCCAAGCCCTGCTCAAACCAAGGAGATTCCCGCCTTCGCGGGAATGACGAAATCGTTCAGGAAGCTAAATATATAAATCCCCAAAAAAAAGGGCGGGATTTTCCCGCCCTTTTTTTACTGCCTTCCACTTCTACTTTTTGTTATCCGTTCTTGCCCGCGACACGCCGGCCAGGGTGCCGGTCATAGTGCCGTGCAGGCGGCATGTACGCGCAGCGAGCTCAGCACATTGGCGGCACCGCCGATATTGATGCGCAGGCCGTCGAAGGGCTTGGTCGGTGTCAGCTTGAGCAGGCCCTTGTCCGCGCTGCCCGCCAGCAGGCTGACCGAGAGCGTGGTGCCGTCGGTGAAGCTTTCCACCACCGCCGAGCCGCTCAGCGTCTGCACGCTGACCCCCGTCAAGGCCGTCACATTCAGCAGCGACGGCGCACCGGAGATCAGGAAGCCCACCTGGTGGCCGGCCGGCTGCGGCAGGATGCTGCGCACACCGCTATAGGCCGTGCCCAGCAGGCCCAGCGCATCGGCAGTGAGGCTGAGGCTGGCGTAGTTGTCGGCATTGGTGTCGGTGACGGCGCTGATATTGCTGACCTGGCTCAGGGGAATGCCCAGCAGCGAGGAGGTCGGGCTGTTGTAGGCCATCACCTCCGGCTCCAGCAGCGGACGGAAACCGGCACCGCAGACATCCTTGATGGGGGCATCGCAGACATCGCCCACGCCGTTGCCATTCGTGTCCTGCTGGTTAGGGTTGTAGGCCAGCGGGCAGTTGTCGGCCGCCGTGCCGCCACTGGCGACATTGGGCTTGCCATCGCCGTCGGTATCAGTGGCGGTCGCGGTATCGCAGGCATCGCCTATGCCGTCACCGTCGGTGTCGGTCTGCGCGGCATTGGCCACGGTCGGGCAGTTGTCGGCGGCAGTGGCGCCCACGGCCACATCGGCCACGCCGTCACCGTCGAAATCAGCGCTGCAGGCATCACCGATGCCGTCACGGTTGCTGTCGGCCTGGCCGGCATTGCTGATCAGCGGGCAGTTATCCGCCACATCCTTGAGGCCGTCACCGTCGCTGTCCTCGCAGGCATCGCCTATGCCGTTGCGGTTGAGGTCGCCCTGCGCGGGATTGGCGATGCCCGGGCAGTTGTCGGTGGCATTGGGCGTGCCGTCGCCATCGCTGTCGGTGCCGGTGACGGGACCGGTGCGCGGGTCACCGCTGCTGCTGCCGGTGGCGGCCACGCCGGTGCCCGGATCATCCGCCGAGCAGGCCACCAGTCCCAGACTGGTAATGGTGGCAAGCAAGGCGACCTGGAATATCTGCTGCGTCTTTTTCAGGGTGTTCATGATCAATTCCCTCGATGCAATCCGTTGGTATTCACTTCTTGGCCTTGCTAATCACCATCTCCACGCGGCGGTTGGCCTCGCGACCCGCCTCGCTGTCATTGCTGGCCACCGGGCGTGTCTCGCCATAACCCTTGGCGGCAAGCCGCTGGCCATCGATCTTCTGGTCCACCAGGTATTTACGGACAGACTCGGCACGTGCCTGCGACAGCT
>DASUXS010000359.1:0-3086 GCA_036377855.1 Moraxellaceae bacterium | reverse complement strand
CCTTCGAGCAGCCGCAGCGTGCCGTCACGCCGGGCCAGTCCGTGGTTTTTTACGACGGCGATGTCTGCCTGGGCGGCGGCGTCATCGAGGACACATGGAACTGAATCCCCGCATGACGCGGCAACGCGCCAAGACCCTGGCCCTGGCCGGCATCTTCCAGTCCGCCAGCCTGGCCGACAGTTTTGCCTGGCGTGGTCATTGCGATCCGGTGGCGCTGGAAGCGTCGCTGGAAAGCATCCTGGTGCTGGACACCGACAATCCCGTCGACATTTTCGGCAGCGATACGCGCGGCCTGCGCGTCGGCCTGTCGGCCATCGAACAGACCTTTTTCCAGCCCCTGCGCCATCCGCATCCGCGCCAGAACGACATCGTGCGCTACGCGCTGGCGCTGGTGCACCTGGAAGCCAAGCTGCGCCGTGCTCCCGCCCTGCAGCAGCAGCTGCGCAGCCGCCTCGAACGCGCCCGCGACCAGCGCCGCCATTTCGACAGCCTCAAAGACCCCGCCATGCTGCGCAATCTCGGCGGCGCCTATGTGGACACTCTGGGCAGCCTGGATTTCCGCATCCAGGTGAAGGGCGACCGCAAGCTGCTGTCCAGCCAGGGCACGCCGGAACAGGTACGCGCCATCCTGCTGGCCGGCGTACGCGCCGCCTGGCTCTGGCACCGCCTGGGCGGACGCCGCTGGCACCTGGTTTTCACGCGCAGCAAGGTTCTCAGGGAAATCCGAGAAATCATAAAAGAATCAAATTGATATAAATAAGTCTTAATGCGCTCTTAAAGTAAATTCTTCCCCGCTTTCCGCCTGATTCGCCGGGCTTTTCCGTGTAAACTTCGCCCCCTCGTTTTGTCGACAACTTCGTGGAACTTTGCCCAAATGCCGCTGACCACCCTCACCGCCCTCTCCCCCGTTGACGGCCGCTACGCCGGCAAGGTCGACGCCCTGCGCCCCATCTTCAGCGAATACGGCCTGATCCGTGCCCGCGTGGAAGTGGAAGTGCGCTGGCTGCAGCGCCTGGCGGCGCATGAGGGCATCCCGGAAGTGCCGGCCTTCTCGGCCGCCGCCAATGCCTTCCTGGACAAGCTGGTCGCCGAGTTCTCCGAAGCTGATGCCGAGTGGATCAAGACCACCGAGCGCACCACCAACCACGACGTCAAAGCCGTGGAGTACTTCCTCAAGGACCGCGTGGCGGCCCTGCCGGAACTGAACAAGGTCAGCGAGTTCATCCACTTCGCCTGCACCTCGGAAGACATCAACAACACCTCCCACGGCCTCATGCTGAAAGCCGGCCGCGACGTGCTGCTGGCGGAAATGAACAAGGTGCTGGAAGCCATCAAGGCCCTGGCGCGGACCAATGCCGACCTGCCCATGCTGTCGCGCACCCATGGCCAGACCGCCTCCCCCACCACCCTGGGCAAGGAAATGGCCAATGTGGCCTACCGCCTTGAACGCCAGATCAGGCAGCTGGCGCAGGTGGACATCCTGGGCAAGATCAACGGCGCGGTCGGCAACTACAACGCCCACCTCTCGGCCTACCCGGCCGTGGACTGGGAAGCCAATGCCAAGACCTTCGTGGAATCCCTGGGCCTCACCTTCAATCCCTACACCACGCAGATCGAGCCGCATGACTACATTGCCGAGCTCTTCGATGCCGTGAAGCGCTTCAACACCATCCTGCTGGACTTCGACCGCGACGTCTGGGGCTATATCTCCCTGGGCTACTTCAAGCAGCGCCTCAAGGAAGGCGAAGTCGGCTCCTCCACCATGCCGCACAAGGTCAACCCCATCGACTTCGAAAACTCCGAAGGCAACCTGGGCCTGGCCAATGCCATCCTCGGCCACCTCGCCGAAAAGCTGCCGGTCTCGCGCTGGCAGCGCGACCTCACCGACTCCACCGTGCTGCGCAACCTGGGCGTGGGCCTGGCACACAGCCTCATCGCCTACGAAGCCTCGCTCAAAGGCATAGGCAAGCTGGAAGTGAATGCCGCGCGCCTGGCCGAAGACCTGGACGCGAGCTGGGAAGTGCTGGCCGAACCCATACAGACCGTGATGCGCCGCTACGGCATCGAAAAGCCCTATGAAAAGCTGAAGGCGCTGACGCGCGGCAAGGGCATAGACAAGGCCACGCTGCAGACCTTCATCGAAACCCTGGAAATTCCGGAAGCCGCCAAGGCCGAACTGCGGGCCATGACGCCGGGCAGCTACACGGGTAATGCCGCGGCCCAGGCCAAGAAAATCTGAACCAGACAGCCCGTTCGGGCTGAGCCTGTCGAAGCCCGCCCTTCGACAAGCTCAGGGCGAACGGGGTAAATAGTGAAAACGGCGGCTCATGCCGCCGTTTTCATTGGTGAATCTCCCGTATTGGTGAATCTCCCCTAAGGACAGCCACCCATGGCCGACAACATTCCCCTCCCCCATCTCGGCGGCCTCACCGCCGCCGAATTCCTGCGCGACTACTGGCAGAAAAAACCGCTGCTGGTGCGCGGCGCCTTCCCTGAACTGGCCTACCGTCTTTCGCCGGAAGACCTGATGGAGCTGGCGCAGGAAGACAGCGTGGAAGCCCGCCTGGTGCTGGAAAAAGGCAGGACGCCCTGGGAGCTGCGCAAGGGTCCCTTCACCGCCAAGCAGTTCAAGCAGCTGCCGAAAACGCACTGGACCCTGCTGGTGCAGGCCGTGGACCACTACCTGCCGGAGCTGGCGGACTACCTGGACCATTTCGATTTCATCCCCGGCTGGCGCATCGACGACATCATGATTTCCTTCGCGCCCGAAGGCGGCTCGGTGGGCCCGCATTACGACCAGTACGATGTCTTCCTGGTGCAGGGCATAGGCCAGCGCCGCTGGCAGCTGGGGCAGCAATGCGATGACAGCACGCCCCGTGTCGACGGCACCCCGCTGCGCATCCTGCAGAACATCGAAGTGAATTTTGATGAAGTGCTGAATCCGGGCGACCTGCTTTATGTACCGCCGGGTCTCTCGCATTACGGCGTGGCGCAGAACGACTGCACCACCTATTCCGTGGGTTTCCGTGCGCCGGCGCTGGCGCATGTGCTGGAGCGCGTGGTGGACACGGCGCTGGAAAGCTCGG